>CALZMK010000122.1 GCA_945788545.1 uncultured Prevotella sp. | reverse complement strand
CAAGAAGAAGATAGGTGCTGAGAAACAGTTGGTTATGGCCCTCACAGCCATCCTTGCCATCAAGGAGAACTTCCGCGAGGACTACGTCATCGACTTTATCACAGGTCGCGAGACCGACGAGGTGTTGGCTCACAAACATCAGAACCTGGATGAATTCGGTATCGGAGAGGATGAGGACGACAAGATATGGAGCCCTCTTATACGCCAGGCCCTTATTGCCGGCTACCTCAAAAAGGAAGTGGAGAACTACGGCCTTCTCAAGGTAACCTCAGCCGGTAAGAAATATATCAAGAAGCAGCACCCCTTCCAGATTGTGCTCAACAAGGAGTTTAGCGAGGACGACGACAATGCCGAGAGCGCAATAACCACAAGTGCCCTCGACCCCACGCTTGCCTCCATGCTTAGGGATCTCCGTAAGAAAGTGTCAAAGAAGATGGATCGTCCGCCTTACGTCATTTTCCAGGATGTGTCTATCGAGCAGATGGCAACAGATTATCCTGTCACCCTTGACGAACTGAAGAGTATCCAGGGAGTGGGCGAGGGAAAGGTGCGCCAACCCTATGCCAAGGATTTCGTTGAGCTCATCAAGCGCTATTGCGAGGAGAACGATATTGTGCGCCAGTCCGACCTTCGTGTGCGCACCGTTGCCAAGAAGTCAATGCTTAAGGTGAGCATCATTCAAAGTATCGACCGTCAGATAGCCCTCGATGACATAGCCAATGCCAAGGGTATCGACTTCGACGAGATGCTCGATGAGGTAGAGGCAATAGTATATTCCGGCACTAAGCTCAATATCGATTACTTCCTTGAGGAGGTGATGGACGAGGATCATGTGGATGACATTTACGATTATTTCAGAGAGTCGGATACCGACAACCTGCAGATAGCCATCGACGAACTGGGTGACGAGTATTCCGAGGACGAGATACGTCTTGTGAGAATCAAGTTCATATCCGAGATGGCAAACTGATGAATAAATTAGGAATTAGAAATTAGGAATTAGGAATTAGGAATTAGGGATTAGGAATTAGGAATTCAATGCAATATATACTGAAAGCTCCGGATAATCTTAAGACGGAGGTCAAATTGCCTGCATCCAAGAGTATCGGCAACAGGGCATTGGTAATCAATGCCCTTGCCGGTGGTTCGTATATGCCGGATAATCTCTCCGACTGCGATGACACCGACGTGATACTGAGGGCACTGCGCGACATGCCCTACGAAATAGACATCAAGGCGGCTGGCACCGCCATGCGTTTCATGACAGCCTATCTGGCTGCCACTCACGGCGAGCACGTTATTACAGGCACCGAACGAATGCGCCATCGACCGATCTCCGTTCTCGTAGATGCATTGCGCAGTCTTGGGGCACATATCGATTATGTCGGTGAGGAGGGATTCCCGCCTCTACGTATTGAGGGTCGCCAACTTTATGGTCGCCAACTGGATATACCAGGTAATGTCAGTTCGCAGTATATCTCCGCACTGCTCATGATAGGTCCGACACTTACAACCGACCTTGAGCTCCACCTTACCGGTGACATCTTCTCACGCCCATATATCGACCTCACCCTATGGATGATGAAAGAGTATGGGGCAGTGGCGGAATGGACGGATAAAGACACAATTCTCGTCAAGGCGCAACCCTACACCTCGCGACCTTATTATATAGAGAATGACTGGAGTGCCAGTTCTTATTGGTATGAGATGATGGCACTCAGTGGTGGCGAGGATGACGAGGTAGTGCTTGAGGGACTCACCGACGGCAGTAAGCAAGGCGACTCGATGTCACGTTACATCTTTAGTCTCCTCGGAGTGAAAACCACCTTCATTCCCTCGTCTATACCAGGTATTCAGAGTGTGCGACTACGCAACAAGGGGCGTTGTGTGCCCCGTCTCGAGTATGACTTCGTCAATGCTCCCGACCTTGCTCAGACCTTTGTCGTCACTTGTCTCGCCCTCAATGTGCCCTTCGTGTTCACAGGACTCAAAACCCTGAAGATCAAGGAGACCGACCGTATAGAGGCACTTAAGACGGAGGCACGCAAATTGGGTTATGTTCTGCGTGATGTAGATGGCAGTCAATTGATATGGGATGGCGAGAGATGCGCCCCCCGGCAAGATGTCGCCATCGACACCTACGAAGACCATCGCATGGCACTCGCTTTTGCTCCTCTGGCCTTTGTCCTGCCTGAGATACGTATCAACAACCCGCATGTTGTCACCAAGTCCTACCCCCATTATTGGGAAGACCTGCGCAGTGCGGGATTCCAAATAACCGAAGTGTGACGCCATGACTGTAGTGGTTGTTCTCCTTCTGTCTCTTGTTGCCTTGGGTGTAATGGCAGCGCTATGGAGTCGGATGTCGTCATCCTCTGATGGGACCTCCGACACTATTGTTACCCGTCCCACGTGTGACACATGCAACGGCGAGGACACTCGTTGCGAACAGGAGTGCATGATGGAGGCTGCCACGCGCGATGTGGAGTATTATGACGACGAGGAACTCGACCGTTTCAAGGGCCGACCTTCAGATAGCTTTACCGACGATGAGGCTGAACTCTTCCGCGAGGTATTGATGACCATGCCACAGTCGGACGCCAAGGGTTGGAACCGCAGTTTGATATTAAGGGGAATAAATGTCCCCGACCAGATAAAAGATGAACTCTTATTGATGATTGATGGGGATACTTGAATATACTTTCTTTCAGAATGCCTTGATGGGTTGTCTGCTGGCAAGCGTCTTGTGCGGCATTGTGGGCACGTATATCGTCACACGCCGTCTTGTGTTTATCAGTGGAGGCATAACCCATGCTTCATTCGGAGGTATAGGTCTTGGTGTATGTCTTGGGCTCAATCCCGTGTTGTCGGCTATGGTGTTTGCCGTTGCCAGTGCTTGTGGAGTGCAGTGGGTCGCAACGCGAGGACAGGTGAGGGAAGACTCGGCCATTGCCTTGTTTTGGACATTGGGAATGAGCGTCGGCATCATCTGTTGCTTCCTCACCCCCGGGTTCATGCCCGACCTCCCGTCCTATCTCTTCGGCAGTGTTCTCACCATCAGTCAATCCGACCTTATTCTCCTTTCTTCTGTCACGGCAGTCGTGCTATGCCTGTTCGCGTTCATGTGGCGCACCCTTATGGCTGTGTCCTTCGACCCCGTGTTTGCCCGTTCCCGCCGTTTGCCGGTTGATATTATTGAGTATATGATGATGGTCATCATTGCCGTCACCATTGTTTCCACACTCCGTCTTGTGGGTGTGGTGCTCGCCATCAGTCTTCTCACCGTACCTCAGATGACAGCCAACCTCTTCACCTACGACTATCGTCGCATGATCTTGCTTAGCATCCTCTTTGGTGTCATATATAGCATTTTGGGTCTCACCATAGCTTATTGGATGAATGTGCCCTCGGGTGCTTCCATCATCTTTGTCTCCATTGTGGGATATGGGCTTTGTCGTATGCTCCTGTCCTTAAGTCGGTTTAAGGTGATGTCATTATTGGTCACTTCCATAGTCATTCTAAGTGGATGCTCCTCCAAGAAGAACACCGCCTCCACCCGTTGGTGGCAGTCGTTCAACACCCGCTACAATGTGTATTTCAACGGCAGTCAGGCCTTTATCGAGGGAGCACAGGAGAAGGAAACGTCTGCCACGGACGATTACACCGAGTTGTTGCCGCTCTATCAGGTGGGTAACAAGAAAAACTACGATATCGGCAAGGCTAAGTTTGACGTGGCCATCCTTAAGGCCGAAAAGGCTATTAAACTGCATAGTATAAAGCGTCGTCCCGAATGGAACAAGAGTCGTCGCAAGACCGCCCGCGACATCGAGTGGTTGGGTCGTCGCGAATATAACCCCTTTATGTGGAAAGCTTGGCTCCTGCTTGGCAAAGCACAGTTTCAGAAGGGTAGTTTCGATGAGGCAGCCGCCACCTTTTCTTATATGTCTCGCCTCTATGCCACCCAACCCGCCATCAGCGGTATCGCCAATGCGTGGCTTGTGCGCAGCTATGCCGAACAGGATTGGCTCTACGAGGCCGACGATGTCATCACCCGTCAACGTCGCGACACCATCCACTATCGTGCCGCAGCCGATTGGGATTATGCCCTCACCGATTTCTATCTTCATTCCTCCGACTATGCCAAGGCAGCCGAGTCGCTACGCCGTGTCATCCGTCATGAGCGTCGCCGCAAACTCAAGGCTCGTCAGTGGTATCTTATGGGACAGTTGCAGACGCTACTCGGCAATCAGTCGGCAGCTTATGATGCCTATCGTCATGTCGTGCGTCTCAATCCTCCCTACCAACTGGCCTTCAATGCCCGCATCGCTCAGACAGAAGTTATGGCAGCCTCCAATTCCAAGAAGATGATTTCCCGTCTGCGTCGCATGGCAGCCTCCGACAATAACAAGGATTATCTCGACCAGGTATATTATGCCATCGGTAATATCTATATCACCCGCAAGGACACCCTACAGGCTATTGCCGCCTATGAGAAAGGAGTGGCAAAGTCAACACGTTCGGGTATAGAAAAGGGTGTATTGCTCCTCACCTTGGGTAATCTCTATTGGCAACGAGAGGCATATTCAGATGCACGTCGTTGCTATGGTGAGGCCATCGGATTGCTCGACCGCGACCGCCCCGACTATGAGGAACTGTCCCATCGTTCGCAGGTGCTCGACGAACTCGTGCCCCACACTGATGCCATCCATCTCCAGGATTCTCTCCAAGCTCTTGTAGCCATGCCAGATGACCAGCGCAATGCTGCCATCGACCGTGTTATCGAGGCCTTGAAGAAGAAGGAGAAAGAGGAACGCCGTCGCCAACAGGAACTTGAAGCCGAGGAACAGGAGCGCACACAGTCGGCACAGTCAGGAGTGGGCAAACGCCCCAATAGCCCCGCCGCCTCAAAACCCACAACGGCAAAGGGCGAGAACGGGGTGTGGTATTTCTATAATCCTATGGCAGTGAGTCAGGGTAAGGCAATGTTCCAACAGCAATGGGGTAGGAGAGAGAATATCGACGATTGGCAGCGCGTCAATCGCACCGTACTCAAGATGGAATCAGAAGAGGAAACCGACTCTGATGACATCGCCTCAGCCGATAGCCTTGCCTCTGTTGATTCCTTATCGTCAGCTTCCGTGCCCGGCGCGTCAGCGTCGGGTGAGCAGTCCTCCGATTCCCTCTCCCCCTACACCCGTGAATACTATCTCGCCCAACTGCCCTTCACTCCCGAACAAAAGGCATCCAGCGATGCTATCATCATGGAGGGTCTGCATAATTCAGGTGTGATTTTTAAGGACAAACTCGACAATCTTCCCCTTGCCGAGAAACAGTTCTCGCGCCTTCTCCGCCAATATCCCGAATGGCAACGAGGCGACGAGACACTTTATCATCTGTTCCTTCTCCACTCCCGTCGTGGCGAGAAAACTCGTGCCGATATCTGTGTGGATACACTCAAGGTGCGTTATCCCGACAGTCAGTGGACCCAACTGCTCACCGACCCGCATTTCGTCGAGAACGCCCGTTTCGGTGTGCATATTGAGGATTCGCTCTATGCCGCCACCTATCAGGCATTCAAGGACGACCGCCATGATG
>CALZMK010000121.1 GCA_945788545.1 uncultured Prevotella sp. | reverse complement strand
GCCTCATCGTAAACCTGTGTCAGTTGCATGTTGACAAGCCAGGACTCACCCTTCTCAACCTCAGCTACAGCCTCATAGTTCACAACTGTCTCTCCGTTTACATACTCTGTTTTGACCATTGCAATCGGATAGGCCGTTTCCGTGTCGCGACAATATTGTATTTTCTCCGTAGAAGAGTAAGGAATGTTACACTTGACAGTCATCATTCCGTCTTTGTCTGCCGTGAAACGGATCCATACGTTATTGATTTTTTTCCCGCTGAAGTCGTATTCTCCCTGAATGTCAAGAGGGCAAGAACGTGCATCGCCCGGCTGATACTCCTCTTCTGCAAGTCTGAACACATCCCCTGCTATCACATTTTCAAGTTTGATGACATAAACATTGTCAGATACCACATCAATAGTATAAGTCTGACCATCTACAATAGGCGTACACTGCCTATCACTTCCACAGAGAAAAGCCACCTTGGATGTTTCAGGCGCTGTGACCACCAGTTTACCGTTTTTAGTTGCAGTATATGCATAAAACCTTACGCCGTCTTTGTCGATTACGTTGTCACCGATGACGGCTGTTATAGGATTAGAGGCGAGGTCGCCCTCATTGATTGGTTCGGTATAGACGCTGAACAAGAGCGGATGGTCTTCCTTTGACACCCATTTCAATATGTAGCGTGCGCCCTCTGACCCTCCGTCTGCTTCAACACGAACCTTGTTCTGACCATACGAGCCCTGATAAGCAGCTCCATATTTATAAACATTTACCCCTGTATAAGCGCTGTTCGGTGTCTCGGCAGCCTCAACCACAAGAAACGAGTGCAGTCCGGCAGGCAGGTCAACAGCATAATAATATGTGCCTACCTCGCTGATGACAATGTCGTTGGCAGGCAATGTCTCTATCACGATGGGGTCATATTCCAAATCGCCAGTCTGATAAGGAGTGGTTGAGAACTGGAATTTCTCATCAAGTGCGGTGTCTTGAGACTTGTTGATGACAACGTAGTAAGTGTTTCCCGTCTTTGTCATTTCAAAGCGCAAATTAAGCGAGCCTACTGCCGAAGATGCAGAAGGAGAATCATATTGCAGACTCGTAGCGCTCTCATACATTTTCACTTGCCCTTCAGGCAGAGGGTTGTCGCTGCTGATTCGGGCGAAACCAGTCTCTGAAGATACGAACTGATAATAGTATTTTCCGTAGGCCGAAGGCAATATGTTGTCGCCCTCAACCAAGTCGAACGGCATGTCAACCGATCCAGGCTGTGGAAATGTCAGTTCAGAACTGAAAACCACCGGGCTGGAGTTCTTGATTTCTATACTGTACGTTTCTCCCCTTTTCACCTTTGTTTTAAGAACATACCGCTGTGAACTTGAATCATAGTTAAACGGTGTCGATACTCCGTTGACCGTGCAACTTGAGACATAAGCACCCGCCGTAAGCACCAACACGCCCCCCATAGTAGGCGAGAAGGTTGCGTAATACGTCTGCTGGTCATAGCCTTGGGTAAAGGGAGATCCTACAATCTGGGTCGTGCCAGGTTTTATCTCTAGGGCATCTTCGGCTGTAAGACCCTTGCCTATCCCATAGATGTCAGTCAGCATCTCAGCTGTGACACCCACACTAATGGTGTTTCCGCTCCAGCTACTGCCGCTTACCCCCACATATACCGTCGTGTTGGCAGGCAAGCCGTAGGCAGTCTTTGGATAGCCATATTCTGCCGACTTTAAGGTAATTGTCTGCTCCTCATCGTTCTCATCCTTGATAATGCTTTTAACGAAGATGTTGCTGCTTCCCTCAGGGTTAAGGGTCAGCAGCGTAGGGGCTGTCGTTGTGTACTTCCAGTAGGCTGTAACAGACGAGCCTTCAGTATATTCAAAACTGTTCATGCCTTCTTTCAACTCACCAGCTGTGTCCATCGTGGTTTGCGCAGTGGCTCCTAAAGCCATGCAGGCAACAAACATTGAAAATAATTTTCTCTTCATCTTTTAATACATTAAAGGATTAATAATATACCAACACACCCATGCATCATTTTGACACATGTATCTTGAAAGTTTTTTGTCTGCCTCCAGTCATTGTTACACGAAGAAGATAGACACCTTCCGTAAGGTTGGCTGTAGAAATAGTTCTGTCACATGTCGTTGTCAGTTTGCGTCCAACCACATCATAGACAGTGGTTTTCTCTGAACATTCTGGCAGAGTGATGTTGTGTCCGTGACATTCCACCTGTTCTTCAGCGTTAACATTGCAGATGCCGGAACCGGCTGCCTCCTCAATGGTTATACCAGCTATTTGCAAATAAGAATAATTGTCAAGAGGCAGTGTAGAGTTAAGATGCAGTCCGATACAGTTTACGCCTTCAATACCTTCAGGAAGCCTGACAATGTAGTCGGTAGTAGGCATAGGCTCACCGTCGGTTGGTTCAACGGTCATTGATCCTACAACGCTTTGTGCCTCGACAGTATTCCTGCATCCAAGGGTTACATCCAGTGTTTCGGTGGAAATCGATCGTGCATTGACCCTCACCTGATACACTTTGTCGGCCTCAAACTTCATCGGGGGTGTTATGAGCCATTCGTCGGCATCTTGCTCCGCCATTCCTACGGTTGGGTTCAACATATACTCCACGCAGACGAGCGTGTTGCCAAACTGATAATATCCATAAGGCGAATAGTAGGTCCATGTAAATCCGTCGTTATTGGCATCAACGGCTTGCCATTGGTTAAGAAAGTAAGTCAGGTCTGAAAAGTCTTGCGAAACAGGCAGGTCGAGTGCATTGCCCAGCACATAAGTTCCAGGCACTTTGGTTTCCGACTCTCCATACTGGTTACATGCCGTGACGGTGTAGGAATACCGCCCCAAGCGTCGTGCACTTTTGTCGGTGAATGTATTGTCTGTAAGTCCTTCTACCAGCGTCGTTTCATCGGGCATCCTCACGATTTTATAGGTCTGGCCCTCAGGGTCGAAGTATCCGCCGTTGAAGCCCTCATCGGCAGGGCTCCATGTCAGGGTTGCCGAGGCGCATCCATCGTCCACGGTTACTGTCATGTTGCCTACATGCCCAGGCCAGTCATGACCGACATATGCGAAAGCTTCGCCATGTTCCCCTTCCCCGGCCTCGTTTACGGCATAAATGGAATAGCGGCAAGGTCCATCTTTCTCCATGGCAATATCAGTATAAGTCATCTCTGCCCCAGGTTCAGTCGCATCGATGGTAGCCACAGGCTCATTGTTTCTCAAAACTACCACGCTCTTGATGTGGTCAAGGTCATTGCCAGCAAAGGTCTTCATCGGGTTTTTCCAACTTATGGTTGCAGAGAGTTTTCCGTTGGCATCAGGTGTCACCTTCACCTCTGTCGGAGCTGCGGGAGCATCATCACCTCCTTCTACAAACGGGATATAAAGGGAAAGCAATGCCGAATAAATGCCCACAACACCTATGTTGGTAATTTCTACAGGGTCTTTCGAGAGATCAATCTGCAGCATATAGGTATCTCTGCCACCGTCTTCGGATATAGTACACGAAGCCCAGTAAAGCAACCCGTTGGACCTGTCGAACTCCATACTTTGGTTTGAAGCCATTCCCTTATAATGCGTATCACATATCTCGGCAAGAGCTCCGTCTTTCTTGTTAACCAGATACAGTTTCCCATTTGTGCCAACGACATAAAGCTCCCCCTTTTTGTTGGCAGCTATTGTTCCGCAGATTGTAGCAAGAGGAGCCACCTTTGTCAGTTGTCCTGTGGTGAGATTCATCGTATATAGGGCAGACTCTCCGTACTGGTATCCTACGGCATACATGGTTTGCGTTGTATAGTCGTATGTCATGTCCTGAAGTTTTAGCGACACGTCGGTCTCGTCGGTCCAAGGTCCGATTTCAGTCTTTTTGCCTGTCACCAAGTCATAGGCTATGAAATTGCTTGCCTGCGGACCGTATTGGTTGAACACATACTCACAGGCATAGAACACATTGTCGGCACATGCGCCTGCAAATATGCCTACGCTGTTGGAATAAGGATAAATGAGCGTGGCATTGTCAAGGTCGTCCATGTAGAACTCGCTGTAGCCATAGCCAGACAGTGCCTGATTGTTAAGGAAAAAACCATACATTTTCTTGTGGCTTACCGGCGAGGCAAGCACAGTTGCGGAGAGTGCTACCGCAACCCAGAACAGAAGTAATTTTGTTTTCATAGTCACCATTTTTTATTGTTAATGTATAAATCTAATATTTGTATAATTACGTCGGTCGTGCAGCTATTTCATCGTCAGCTTGAATGTTCTCTGTCCGATGCTTACCAAATAGAAACCTCTTTGAAGAAAAAGGCGTTGCCTGATGTCATTGCTCGTCGAGCAAACTGCCCCCGTGACAGCGCTTACTTTTACCCATTGCCGCTCCGCGTTGTCAATGTCAACAAATCCCTTACCTACCTTCAAATATTCCCGCTCTGCATCAACGGCGGAGACACCTGAGGGAGAGTCTGAAAAGTCAAAACTTATCACCCCCTGGCTTTCACGGATGTTTACAACAGAAACATGGCAAGCATTGCCTCCCTGCCTCCATGTCATTGCAGGCACACTGTTGGCAGAAAGCTCAGTATATAGTCCGTTGTCTCCTGGATAGGTATCCGTGGCAAGAGTCTCCATCGAAGTCACGTTGTCAGCCGGCACGAGAGCCACATGTTCATAACCAGCAACGGCGGTGTTTACTCTGTTGCTCTGCCAAAGAGACGGAACGTAGTGTACATGCGACACTAAGAGTCCATGACCTGGCAAGGCTGAATCCCATCCTTCCAGCTGTCTGTTTTCCAAAACGAAATACTCGTTTTCGTCTTCCTCGTTGACAATGAATACCGCTTTGTTCGAAGAGGAAAGAGGTTCCAGTTCAACATTGTTCATCTGCCCTTCAACGACTGTCGGTTCAAGCCATCCCAACGAATATTTATCCATGGCTGTATATCCGCTTGGAGTGCGCGAGTCGTTGTTGTATAGCCCCACATCCATCACATCCCAATACATCATTCCAGCATATCCTGAATACATAGGGTCGTAGATGTCAGGCAAGCCAAGTATATGGCTAAATTCATGACAGAACGTTCCTATACCGTCAATTTCATTGCCTGTACAGCCTTTCAGTTCGCTCGAGCAACTGCTTTGGCCGAGATACATGTTGTCAAACATCTTCCATGTCTTGTAGGTCAGGTCAACCGACTGCGGCCACATGGTATCCTCTGCAGCCCCTTGTGCCTCGCTGTAGCCAGCATAAACCACATAGACAAAATCTACCGTACCGTCATCATTGAAGTCGTAGCGGCTGAAATCAACATCAAAATCTCTGTCGGCCACCGTACATGCGTCAACCATCAAATCGACAACGTTCTCGTCCAGTCCGTAATGACTCATTTTTCCAGGCAGCGTCACAGGACCTACCACATCAAATTCAGGTTCAAACAGCCCTGCCGACTGGTCTGTAAAATAATCCCTTATGCTCCCCGTGGCATAAGGTCCATTGTAGCCTTTCTCATTGGCCAGTCTGTCATACACCTCATTGATATCTTGACACGAGAATTTCATGTCGGCATATTCGGCCAAGATAATCAGCCCCCTGAT
>CALZMK010000120.1 GCA_945788545.1 uncultured Prevotella sp. | reverse complement strand
TTCCTCATGCGTGAGGCAGTGCGCAATGGCGACTTCACCTTCCGTGTGCCCACCAAAGGGATGTTCTTTGGCGAGAAAGCACTGCTTGACGCCCTCAACGACATGGAGAACAACATCGGACGACTGACTGCACAGAACGAGGTGGAGTCGTGGGAGAAACTCACCCGTGTGCTCACCCACGAAATCAACAACGCCACAACACCCATTCTCAGTATATGCCAGTCGTATCTCGCCTCGCCATCCTTTCAGTCCTCCCCATATCGCGAAGGCATCGAGGCAATTCACGACACCACATCCTCCCTCAACGTCTTTGTGGATAGTTATCGCAAGATGACGCAGATACAAAAGCCCGCCCCTGTGGAGCTCAACCTTCTCGACTTCATCTCGGGTCTCTATTGCATGTATCCAGCCCTCCAATGGCATATCGACCTCCCTGAATCCTTGACAATAACCATCGATCCCAATCTCCTTCGTCAGGCAATAATAAACATAGTGAAGAATGCTGCCGAGGCAGGAGCCAAGAACATCTCCGTCCGATGGCTCGCCCGCCGTCTCTACATCAGCAACGACGGAGTCCTAATCCCCCCTGAGCACCATCGCGACCTCTTCGTCCCATTCTACACCACCAAAAGCCATGGCTCTGGCATCGGTCTCCCTCTCTCCCGCCAAGTACTGATGATGCAAGGTCGCGACCTCTCCTTGGCTCCCGTCCCCCAACCCGGCTATCATGTCACCTTCGTTATCGCAGCGATAAACAATCAATAATCCAAGTTTTGCCCAAATCTATACTTTTTACCCCACATTTGGGCGAAAATCGTTTGTTTTCTCAGATTAATTATGTATCTTTGCACCAAAATCAAAGGTATATGGAAGGACTTTTTTTGACAAGTGACTTCCTCGTTCATCAGATGCTGCTTCGTTGCTTCAAGCATCATCCTTCTTAACTTTTATTATATATTAGCGAAGGAACAACGGAGGATGAACGAAGGATCATTGGAGGAGCAATAGAGGAAGAACGGCGTTTTTGCTTAAAAAATAGGGCAAAAATACAGATTTTGAATACAATATTTAACAAAAGGGCTTGATTTGAGATTATTTGTTTATATATATTAACGTTGGGTAATCAGAGATAGAAGCGTGCTTGATTTTTTCAGGCAACACTGCATTTTTGCCTCTAATATTCACATTATCAGCAGTTTGATGTATCTAGACACTACACTAACACTGCACAAACACCACATAAGTGATATTGGTATTAAATATTTACAAAACCGCTAATATTCCTTGTGTAGTCTATGTGTAGTGTTAGTGTAGTGTTGAAAAGACTTAAGTTGCAGTAGTTTAATGAATTAAATCCGAAAATGCAGTGTTTCTCAAAAAAAAAGAGCAGGCTTTGTGATTGTAATTATGAGGTGTTATTCAGAGTAACTAATTCCTAAACATAGGTAATTCTTTCCGAAATTCAGGTATAGTGCCTTTTGCAAAATACACGGCATTGGCATTCCTCGCTAAATAATTTATTTCTTGGCTAAATCTCAACTTTTTCATAACTTTGCGCCAGAAAATAAAGGCAAATAACGGTTAAGTACCAATTCAGGCAAGTATAAATCCACCCATTGCGAGTAGAATATTTTTACCATAATTAGCCCTTCATATTTGCCATCTTTCTAAGGAAAAAGGAAATCGTTTCCATATATACGAATCTCACGAGGGTAAAAATCAGCGTTTCCTGACACCAAAAACGACATAAAATTCCTTGGACGTACGGCGTTAGCTCCAACGCCGTACGTGCATACACCCTAACGCCGTACGACCATACCACCTTAGGACGTACGTCCGTGGACGCTTGGACGTACGACCATAGCATTTATGTCTCGAAAAGTAAAGTATTTTTGGCCTTTCAAGCATCCTAATCCAGCAAAACGGGCATTAATCAATCATAATGCCCGTTCTATTTCGCAAATTTCCAAAGAGCATTTTTTCGCCTCTATTGTCAAGAATAATACGCTTGAGTGTATCTCAATACTTCGTTTTCAGCCAATACGCGAACACTGGGTCCTGAATTACAGTTGAGTCAGGAAGGATGTCTATCAAATCCTTGTCCTGAAGAGCTTTTCTCAGGTTCTTGATATTGGCTGAGGTGCCGAGATCGTATCTTGCCAAGACTTCGCGCGACGAGAAGTTTTTCTCGCCATTCGCAACTGCCTGAAGAAAACTTATCTGCTTGGCAGTCAGGTTGTCGATGATATTGCTGAACAAGAGGCTAAGCTGGTTGACGAGCGAATCAAATGCCGACTTTACGATATCCGTGTCGCAAGTCTCCATGGTGTGAAGCCATGTCAACTGAGCTAGTTGCTGTACGTAATAAGGATGACATTCCACCAGCTGGGCAATGAGCAACGCGTCATCATCAGAGATGTGCTTCCCTGTGTCATCGAATCTTCGTGTGATGTATCTCACCCATTCCTCCTGACAGATTTTGTCCAAGAACATCATGTCGCCGAATTTATAGAACGGCATCTCATAGTTGCTGAAGATGTCGAGAAGCATGTGGCGCTTGCTTCCAAACATACAATACCCCACCCTGTTGTGCATCTGCCAATGCGAGCGCAATTTCCGTTGGAATCCCGAAGAATCGCATTCACGTAGGTCTGATAAAACTGCGCCTCCGTGCGGCAGTTGAATATGTCAACCTTGCATATAAGGTAGTCCCTGTCGTGCTTGATATCCTCAAGCACATGGCAAACCAATGATGTCTTTCCCCATCTGCGCGGAGAGATTATTATAGTATTGACAAGTCCAAGAAGGTTGTTCTTCAACTTCTTGGAATCCTCCTCGCGGTCGGTGAAATTCATGCCGTCGGCAATCTTTCCATATACAAAAGGTATATCCATAATAGTCTTATTTCAAATTAGACTGCAAATATAACAAAACGGTTTGAAATAAATTCATTTCAAATCATCTTATTACATCGATTTAAATGGTTTTAACTGTATTCATATTTCTTCAGAGGGAAATTAAAAATTATTAAGATTTACATCTCGCTCAGTAGGAATGCCATATACATCGGCAATGTGCCTCAGTTTAAAAGATACTCGCTACCATCTCCGACCAGTCGATACCACTGAAGGAGAGGGGATTAAAAAAGTGGTTGAAATATTTGGTTGTTTCAGAAATAATGTATACTTTTGCCGTCCGTTAAGAACCAAAGCATACGTTTCATAGAAATGAAGGAAACAATGAAGAAGGTGAGTGCATGGATGGCTTCCTTGCTGGAATATATGTGAAATACGACGAACGCAAGAAATAATTTTCCGAAGGCATCAACAATAATATTTGCTCACAGCGGTCGGGAATACTGAGGGATATACAACTCGTTTTCTTTTCTAGTGGCACATACTTCATATTCATTTATTTTTTTTACTTATATCTCATCAAGATGCAGGCGGTTTTTGGTTTTCAACTCGCGAAACGCCTTTGGCGACATTCCCGTCTGCTGTTTGAACTGACTGGTCAGATGTGCTGGTGAACTGTAGCCGAGGGTGTAGGCAATCTCACTGACGGAGTGTTGGCTATAGCTCAGCAACTCTTTTGCATATTCTATACGATGCTGGATGGCAAAGTGCTCGATGGTCACACCCCTCACCTGGGAGAAGAGTTTGCTCAAGCTACTGTAGTCACGGTGAGTGGCGTTGCTGATATAGTCAGACAATTTGGGCCGCTGGCCATTCATCCTCACCCACCGTATCACACAAATCTTTATCTGCTCTACAAGGCATGAGCGAGGGTCGTTCAGAAGTTCAAAACCCTCATCCTGCAACTTGTCCGCCAACAACCGGAGTTGCCCGTCCGAGAGACTCTCATTGATTGTCGCCTCACCCAGAGAGATACTCTCCACCATGAAGCCCATCGACACGAGTATAGCCCTCACTGCCGTGATGCAGCGAGGACACACCATGTTCTTGATGTTTATCGTCATCATTCGTCAGGCTTCTGAGCAAGTGAAACCTACTTCCTCCACAGCCTTGCAGATAGCCTCCGTCGGGGCGGTACCTTCGACGACGGCACTCTTTGTGGCGAGGTCAACAGATGCTGCTGTGACACCTGCTACTGACAGGATGGCTTTTTCAGCCGTTGCACGACAATGATTGCAGCTCATGCCGTTGATGATAAATGTTCTTTTCATATCTTCTGAATTTATTGTTGTTGACTTCGATGAATGGCGACCGATGAAATACCTCACCAATGCATTGGCGAGCAAAAGCATCAGTAATATGGTGCAGCCGATGGAGAACCAACCATAATGCTCATGGCAGCAATCATCTGCTGCTATGAGGTTGGACAAGAACCACTGGCGAGGCAACACATGGTCGATTATCAGCCCAAAACCCACCGCACCGGTGATGATAGAGACGAGATAAGTTATGAGTGTCTTTCTGCCCAACACCTTGTTGATTACCAGGATGCTTGCCATATTGCAAGCCGGACCTGCCATCAGCAACACGAGACCAGCCCCGGGAGTGAGTCCTTTGAGCATCAGGGCCACGGCTATGGGGATGCTGCCCGTAGCACACAAATACATCGGCACGGCTATGCACAACACCAAGAGCATGGAAGCCAGGGAGTTGTCCTTGAAAATCTCGAATGCAGAATCAGGTACAAACACGGTGATCAATCCTGCCACGACAAGTCCCACAACGAGCCATTTGCCTATATCCTGCATCATATCGACGAAGGCATAGCGAAAGGCCTCCTTCAGTTTGTCGATTAGCGATAGTGAATGCGACTCACGGGGATTGCAGCAGCCTGTCACGCATGTTGATTCCATATTATCATTCTTCCCGCCCTCGGCATTCCTGCCTTCTGTCAGATTCACCAACTGTCCGCCAAGCAAGGCTGTGACAAGAGCGGCTATAGGGCGAATGATGGCGAAGGGCACACCCATCAGCGAGTAAGTGGCGATGATGGAGTCCACACCCGTCTGAGGAGTGGCAATGAGGAAAGCAGTGGTTGCCCCCTTGCTTGCCCCTTCACGTCGCAGTGACATGGCTGTGGGTATCACTCCACATGAACAAAGCGGAAGTGGTATGCCAAAAAGAGTGGCGAGCGCAACGCTCCTGAAATTGCCATTGGCAAGGTAGCGGCTGTAGAGCCCCTGGGGGATGAAGGCATGCATCAATCCGGCGATAAGGAATCCTAACAGCAGATAAGGTGCCATCTCGTTGATGAGTATAAGTATTTTTTCCATAATGTTCTAATTTCGGGTGCAAAGATAATACAATTTGCCGAATCTTTATATAAAAATTATGGGAAAAACTTATATCACCCTACAATAATTGTTGGTATAGCACTCAAATGTTTCTTGAAGTAAGTCTCTATCCATTCTTTGTTGAGACGAATAAAATCGTTCTTATATTCTGGTTTGAATAATTCAGAAAGCCGACACCAACAGCGTGCTGCCACGCGACAAAAGAAAATCAATCTCATAGTTGTGCTTGCCGCTCTCGCTTGGCCATGTGTGGTAAATTTGCCGAAATTCTCGCAATTTAGCATTCTCTTCTGTTTTTCATTAACTTAAATATTCCTTAACAATCCCCTCAGTAGATAAGTGGCATTC
>CALZMK010000119.1 GCA_945788545.1 uncultured Prevotella sp. | reverse complement strand
ATGGCAAAGAAGAAAACAAAGCAGCCGGCGAAACTGCAAGAAGCGTTGGTGCTGTTCAAATATATCCTGAGCCTCTTTGGCTGCAAAGACTTGGCAGCAATGTCGGGTGACTTCAAAGACCCTGCCTTGGAGGGCGTGGACGATGAGGGATATTCACGTATGTTTCATGCGCTGAAAAGGCATCTGTATGCCGATGTGGGCATCAGCGAGCAGCAGTTGCTGGAATATGACAGGCATATCGTGAATTATACGAAAGAGATTAATGAATATAGGACGGAGAAAATCGTATGGAAATACTATCAGTATCTTGCCCTGCTGTTCACGGAAATCTATCTCAACCGATATTTCTCTGATAAGATGCGACTGCTCGACGACATCAATGCCTTCCTCATGGACGACTTTAATTTCCGTCAGGAGACATGGCATGAGATGCCAGCTTTCACCGACGATGACTTGAACAAGTTAGCGTTCTGGTGTGCCACTGGTTCGGGAAAGACTCTTATGCTGCATGTCAATATCAAGCAGTATCTCTATTATGCAGAGAAGCACCATGCCAAGAAACTCAACCGCATACTCATCCTGACACCCAACGAAGGACTGAGCCTTCAGCATGTCAAGGAGTTGCATGACTCGGGCTTCTATGCCGAACTGTTCAGCAAAAACAGTCAAGGCGGTTTCTTCGGAGGAAAGCAGATGGTGGAAGTAATCGATGTCAACAAGTTAGCCGAAACCGATGGCGACAAGACCGTGGCCATTGACAGCTTTGAGGGAAACAATCTCGTGCTTGTGGATGAAGGACACAAGGGCAGTGGTGGTGATGTATGGAAAGACTATCGTAACAAACTGACAAAAGAGGGTTTTTCTTTTGAATATTCAGCTACATTTGGGCAAGCTATTGCCGCCTTGACTGGAAATAAACGTTCTGAACTGTTGCAAGAATATGGCAAAGCCACACTCTTCGACTATTCCTATCGCTATTTCTATAACGACGGATATGGCAAGGACTACCGCATCATGAACATGACGTCGTGGGACGACGAGGAGAAGCTGAACATGTATCTCACGGCTTACCTGCTGTGTCTGTATGAACAGACACTCTGCTATGAGTCAAGTCCGTTGGTAAAGAACAGATTTCTCATTGCACGACCATTGGGCATCTTTGTCGGTGGTTCGGTGAATGCCGTGCGAACAGTGAGAGGCAAGCAGGTGAGCGACGTGGTGCAGATACTCTTGTTTATCCAGGATTTCGTGGATAATTCCGAACGGTTCAGCGGATATATCAAACGTCTGTTCAATCCCGATGACGGCATCAGGAACAAAAATGGATATTCGTTGTTTGCCAACAGTTTCATGATGGCAAAGTCGGGAATGAGACTTGGAGAGGAAGACAAGTTCGCACGCGATACATATAATAAGGTAATCAAGACCTTGTTCCACAGCGACCTGCCTAACGCAAGGCTTCATCTTGACAAACAGAAGGGTGGAGACGAGGAGATAGGGCTTCGCATCGGCAATGCCGAATATTTCGGAGTCATCAACGTGGGCGACAGCAGCAAGCTCATCTCACTGTGTGAGGACAATGGCATACAATGCGAGACAAAGGAATTCGGCCGTATGTCACTGTTTGCCGACATCAACAACGAGTCGTCGCCCGTGAACATCCTTATCGGTTCGAAGAAGTTCAACGAAGGCTGGAGTTCGTGGCGCGTAAGTGTCATGGGTTTGATGAACGTAGGCAGAAGCGAGGGCTCGGAGATTATACAGCTCTTCGGTCGTGGAGTGCGACTGAAAGGCTTTGAGTATTCGCTGAAGCGAAGCAGTAAGTTGGACAGCAGTTATCATCCAGGTCCTATCCCAAAAGGATTACGCGACATTGAGACACTGAACATCTTCGGCGTGAGAGCTGACTATATGGATGCCTTCCGCAAATACTTGGAAGACGAGGGACTGCCTGCCAACGAGGAGAACTACCTGCCCATAGACATTCCGACAGTCAATCTTTTGGGCGATGCCAAACTCAAGGTGATACGGCTGAAACAGGGTTATGACTTCAAGAAATCAGTGGTGGTGAACCCGTTGGACATGGCTGCCGACACGAAAATAAAGCTCGACTGGACACCAAGGGTTGAAGCCATGTACAGCAGCGGAACGAAGATTCGTACAGAGGTGGCTGAACATAAAGACAAACTGAAGGACAAGCATCTTGCATTGCTCGATTGGAACAGAATATTCTTTGCCATTCAACAGATGAAGAACGAGCGAAGCTGGTATAACATGTCACTAACCATGGATATGCTACACACCTTGATGGCAGACGCATCGTGGTATGAGCTGGTAATACAGAAGGCTGACATGGAGTTTCGGGATTTTGGACGCGATGTGGAGCGTTGGGAGGACATCACTATCTCGCTGCTCAGATCTTATATCGACCGAGCATACAAGCGGAGCAAGGGAAAATGGGAGGCTCAGTTTATGGAGACGGTATATGTGAATTCCAACGACCCGAATTTCTTTGAGGAATACAACGTGGAGGTGAGACAAGATCAAGAGGAGTGGATAGCCAAGCTCATGGAATTGCGCGAACAGATATTGTCGGGCAACATGGAGAGCGACTTCCAAATCAACGGTCAGTGGATTCAGGCACTCCGCTTCGACCGCCATCTGTATTTCCCATTGCTCTGTCTCAGAGATAGGGACGACCGTGGAAAAAAGATTATGATTGACGAGAATACCAATGAACCGCTCATCAAGATTTCGCCAGTGCCGCTGAACGCAGGAGAGCAGACTTTCGTCAGTCACATCCGCGAGTATTATAATAAGCATAAGGACGACCTGCTTGCTGGCAAGGAAGTATATCTGCTGCGCAATGAGAGCCGGAAGGGAATCGGGTTCTTTGAGGCAAACAATTTCCATCCCGATTTCATTCTGTGGGTGAATGATGGAGAAAAGCAGCGCGTGACATTCATTGACCCAAAGGGTCTCAGAAATCTTGGCGGATATGAAGACCCGAAGATACAGTTGCATAAGCTGTTGAAGACTGAGATTGAACCAAGGTTAGGCGACCCCAACATCGTTCTTGACAGCTTTATCATATCCAAAACCCCGTATGAAGACATAAGTTTCTGGAATCCTGCAGGAGACAAGTCGGTATGCAAGAAAAACCATATCATCTTCCAGATGGATGAGGATTATATCGGAGAATTGTTCGAAATGATATGTTGATATCACGTTTAAGGGATGCCGACTTCTTGTCAGCATCCCTTAATTCGGCAGATAGCACTCCGCCATTTCGCATATCTTGCGGAATCTGTCTTCATCCTTCCTGTATCCCTTTCCTATTTCAAGATTCATCATTTTGTGGGTCTCTCCGAAAATCATCTTACTTATCTGCACGGCACATTTTTTATCTGATCTCAGATAAAAATAGCCCTTATTATAAAACAATCCCAAGAAACGAGAAAACTGACTGTCAAATCTTTTTTTCTTAACATCTTGGTCCTCTGTTCTCGTTATGAGATATTCATACACCATATTTGGAAGCTCCTCATGCCCCGGAGACAATTCGTTGGTTACTCCCAATATGACACAGAAAAAGCGTAATATTTTCTTCGATGATGCAGGCTCTTTCCATTGTCCATTTCTCACCAATTTCTGAATGCGCAATAGCAGTTCTTTCTTTCCATTATCTCGAATAAGCAACTTTGAAAAATCAATCTTATCATGTTCAGGAATATGGGCATAATATTCCTTCGCCCAGCCAAATAATATCATCTCCTGCACTCTAATCATATGAAGCGCACCTGTAGTCCTTCCAATATTGTCACACCATATAAATGGAATCATGCGCTCGACGTCTTCTTTTACACTCTGCCACTTGTCTTTGAGGAGACTTGAAAAGAGATGCTTCTGTATTCTCTCCCGCAATTGTTCCATAGTAACCTGAGGGTTATTGTCAAGTCCATCCTTTATGGTTTTCCATTCAGCATCAGTATCTTTACTTGACTGAATCCTGACAATATATTTTCGAAGCTCGTCTGCATTCTCAATTATATCAAATTCGCAAGCGGCAAAGTCCTTCTTCATCTCCATCATATTTCATGCAGATTATTCTATATATAAAGTTGTTGAAATACGCACGAGCAAGACGGTCGGTTGAGCTTACTTTGTCAAATCTGCCCTCCGTGTATGCTTCATCCACTTTTTTCATCATAGAGTCCAAAACAGTCCTGACAGCTTTTACCACATCGTCCGGTTGCTCTTCAAATATGGTCTCGGTATCAAAATACTCAACATCTATTTTAACATTACTGTCAATATACGCCCATAGTTTCTTAGATGCTTTTACCACGTCTTCATCTACCTCATCTGGAATAGTGGCATACAGGGTGTCGTGGACTATAATCGCCCCAAGACACATCCCATGACTTTGGCACTCTGATATATGCGCTGCAAACTTCCTCATCTCAGAAATCATTGCCTTTGAGTATGCCGAACGGGGCATCTCGCCTTGACGAGGAATGCTTCTCATCATGTGTCCGTATTGCATATCATATAATTCGGCGAAATAATCCTGAGCTGGCTGATAGGTATTCTGAATGCAGAAGCTTATTGTATGATTATAGATGGCAATAGACAGGTGGGCGGAAAGGTTTGGAAGCTTGTCAGCCAAGTCGGAAACTCGGTCGAGCAGTTCTACAGATGAATAGTCGAGAGCGTCGTATTTTGGCCAGCCCAATACAGAGGTATCAACATTTCTCAATATAGAAATGTCGAAGCAAAGTGCTGAAAGTTCCTTGATAAATGCCAATTCAGAACGTTCTTGCTCGGAAAATAGAAACAACTGTGAGTCCTGATTGAAAATGCGCACAGGGTCAAGTTCTCTACGTTGGTGAGGGTATTCATCGCTATATCTCTCTTTCCAAAACTGTACTCCAAACCATTCAGCTAAGTCTTGGTCGGTTAGAGCATTGTTGACCTTCTCGAGGAGAAATTCTCGTCGTTCTTCTGAAGACATTTCTGTGATGCCGTCGAGACCATTACAATTAAAGAATTTGTTCTTTATGTAGTCAAGACCCTCCTTTGCTGATCTGAATTCTGCCATATAGTATATGCCTTAAATTTTAATAGATATATGTTCTGAATGCAAATTTACGGATAATCCATGACACTACCAAATCTTTTGCAGATTTTTTTTGTTTGACCATTACAAATAACTGTAAGGGTGACTTAGTTATAGAAAGTAAGGGCGAAATATTTCCATATCATAGCCCTTTGGGGCTAAGGCTCACTACCTATCATAGACTATGTCGCTCCGTAGGGGAATGGCTAACGCCATATCCAAAACAAAGTTGTTACTTCGGGATAACCAGAAACAAACATTGCCAAAGTTGAAGTTCATTACAATTAGCATCATTACAATTACATTAGCATCATTACAATTAATAGGATTACAATTAACTCATTACAATTTATAGGATTACAATTAACATCATTACAATTACAGCATTACAATAACTTGTGCCTATATCTTGTCCTCATGGGTAAAAAACAGGATTAGTGTAATGGTAAAAATCGTAAGTGTTTAATAGTCATATATTTATATATAGATATATATCTATATATAAATATATGGTTCTGTGTATTGAGTGATAAAGAGAATTGTAATGCGTGCAAATTATTGTAATGGTGTAATTGTAATGCAAGACATTCCTGACTCAGTTGA
>CALZMK010000118.1 GCA_945788545.1 uncultured Prevotella sp. | reverse complement strand
GCATTGGAGAGACCCATGTTGTCCTGATCGGAGTGAGAATAAACAACACTTGTGCGGAATTTCACGAACTTGGTGTCCATGGTGTTGTTGATACGTGCAGTGTAACGAGTATAGTTAGGTCCTGCACCCTCGAGTGTACCCTTCTGCTGGAAATAGTCGAGTCCCACATTGTATGTGCTGTTTGCACTACCGCCACTGAAGTTGACGTTGTGGTTCTGACGGGTACCTGTCTTGAATACCTCCTTAAACCAATCGGTGTTGGTATTGTCCTGGAACTTATACTTGCCTGTGGCAGCGTCGAGGCTATAACCACCAGGAAGAGTTGTGCCGGAGTTGGCGCAAGCCTGACCGATATAGTTGCTATACTGGTCGGCATCCATCACGTCATATACGTCGCTTGGAATCTGGTCAACACCGAAGTAGCCAGTATAGTTCACCTTCAGGGGCTGGTCCTTCTTACCGTTCTTGGTGGTGATGATGATCACACCATTGGCGGCACGCGAACCGTAGATAGCACCTGCGGCAGCATCCTTGAGCACCTGGATGGTCTCGATATCATTTGGAGAGAAATCACGGATGGTAGTACCCATGGGCACACCGTCTATTACATAAAGAGGTGCTGTGCTACCGAATGATCCGATACCACGGATACGTACAGATGGGTCGGCACCAGGTTGTCCATCAGAGGTAATCTGAACACCAGCAACCTTACCTTCCAGCATGGTAGAGATGTTGCTGTTGGACACCTTCTTCATTTCTTCAGCGTTGACGATAGACACAGAACCTGTAAGGTCGGCTTTCTTCTGTGTACCGTAACCCACAACGACAACCTGCTCGAGCATGTTGTTGTCAGAATCAAGCTTGATAGGATCGAGGACTGCACGTCCGCGCACGGCAATCTCGCGATTCTTATAGCCTAAGTAACTTACCACAAGTGTGGCATTCGATTTAACGTCCAACTGGAAGTTGCCGTCGAAGTCGGTGATTGTTCCAGTGGCAGAGTCCTTCACCTTGACAGTAGCACCTACCAATGGTTCACCTGTTTCATCAACAACCTGTCCCTTGACCTTAATAGTCTGGTTCTGGGTCACTGCGGCAAAAGCCGGAGTCGGGCAGAGTGAAACTGCACCAACAGTGCCCAGACAGAGCATCATTGAGATTAATTGTTTCCTCATTGTTTAATTACATTTAGGTTTGTTTTTAATTATGAATTGTTTCAAATTTGGTCGCAAAATTAGTAAAGATATAAAGAAGTTAGGTGGACAAATCAACATTTTAGGTGGACAAACCTTGATTTTCGTCAATTTTCTGCGTTTTTCTCCACTGTATCCACGTATCCCGAGGGACTAATGCCATATTTCTTAGTAAAACAGCGTGTAAAGTACTTCGGGTCGTTGAATCCTACTCGATAGGCTATTTCGGTAATATTTCTGTTTCCTGAATTCTTCACGAGAATCTCTCGTGCTATATTGAGACGATAGTCCTTGAGGAGCTGACCGACGGTAAGGCCGGTCTCCTCCCTCAGTTTTTTGGTGAGGGCACTGCGACTCATCTTCATACTCTCGGCAAGTTGCTCGATGTCGAAGCCTGAATCCATATATCCCTCCTCCATCGCCTTGAATACTTCGGTCATAAAGTCGTGTGCATGCTCCAACTCCTTTTCCTGGTCGAGCTCCACACTCTTGGCAGTGCTACGACGGAATTGTCGGTGGTTTTCAACTATGGTGCGTATGCGCTCCTGCAGTTCAATGGGGTTCTCTGCACTGCTGAGGGCATTGCGTATAGGCAATAGCATCTTCTCTCCCTCCTCGCGCTTGAGTTTCTCCACACGATTGAGATAGAAGCGATAGGCGATGAAGACTATCAACAGGAAGACTATGAGCATAAACCACCATGTCTTATAGAAATAAGGATGGATGACCACCTCGATACTCGTCACATTACCCTCATCGTCGGACAAGGCAGAGAGACATTTCACCTCGAAAGTGTATTTCCCTGGAGGCAGATTGGTGTAGCGCACCGAATGATCGCCGGCTCGCGTCTGTATCCATTCCTTTTCGAATTCCTTCATACGATAGCAATATACTGAGCGTCCGTCACCTTCGTAGCGAAGGGTGGAGAAGAAAATCTCGAATGATTTGTCGCTCTCATGGAGTGTAATACGTTTTGCCACCGATATGTCGGCATCGAGAAAGCGGCTGGCGGAAAGTATTGAGGTGTTATCCACATTGAGACTGGTGAGCACCACCTTGCTGGCTGTACGAGTTGCCATCTCATCTACATTGATGGCTGTGAGTCCCATCTCACTGCCAAGATAAATCTTGTTGCCCTCGCATACGGCAGCATTCCAATAAAACTTGCTGCATAACAAACCATCCACCTCTCCATAGTTGGAAAAGGCCTCATCCTTGGGATTCATCACCGAGAGTCCGTTGTTGGTGGCTATCCACAAGCGTCCGTAGGTGCCCTCAACGATACCTTTCACACCGTTGTTGGCTAATCCTTCCTGGGTGGTGTATGACTTGAATGTCATTTTGTCATTGTTCTCACCAGTGAGAACATATATACCATTACCATTCGAACCAACATAGATACTGCTGTCGCGAGTCTCGCAGAAACATGTTATTTTGTCGATGAGTTGGGATTGGGGATTGTCGAGTTTATACATATAACTGTCGCAAACAAACTTGCCGTTGCGTCGTGAATGGAGGTCGATGACACGCATACCGGTCATACATCCCATCCACAAACGACCGCGGGAGTCAATAAGCGAACCGATACAGCCTCGCACAAGGTCACAGCCATCGAAAGGCATAAGCATCTTGTGACTACGCGAGTCATAGAAGAAAATTCCATCGTTGCTGCCTATCCACAACCCTTGGTTGCGATTGTCGTAGGCAAGGGCGCCTACATGCAAAATAAGGCGCGCATACTCGGGTTGCACCTCAAGACGATGTATCGTTTGGGGGTTATCCATATCTAGCCAATACATTCCTCCTCCCCATGTTCCAATCCAAAGAGTGCGTCCATTGGCAATGAGCGTACTCACCGAATTATGGATAAGTGGAGAATTTGATATAGTGAAATGAGTGAATGTCTTTTCTCCTGCAGCCCTGCGATTGAGTCCTCCGTCAACAGTTCCCACCCACAATGTACCATCAGGCTCGACGTATGTGGCATTGACGCAACCTGCTGACAATGAGGCTGCATCGCCCGGGATATTAACAATATTGTCGAGATTAAGCTGTCGTCTTGAGAATTTCGTAATGCCACCATTGTCGGTACCAATCCACACACTACCTTCGTGTACATACATACAATGCACGAAATTGCTGGACAATCGCAGTCCATAGGTATAGTTGTCGCAACGCAGACGGACAAAGCTATCATCATTATAATTATAAATATGTGCCCCTCCCAATGAACCTACCAGGAGATGACCAGTAGGCCCTACGGCAAGGCAAGTAGTATAATTGTGGGCAAGACTTGTAGGCACGGATGGATTGTGAGAATAATACTGCATTGTACCCCCGTCTGTATGATAGCGATAGAGCCCCACGTTGGTGCTCACCCACATGTCACCATCATGAAGCATGAAATCGGTAAAATAAGCCTTGCCAAAGAGTGGAGCCAACTGCTTGACAGGACACTTTACGAGTTTGCCTCGCTCAACCTTGATTTTATAAATACCCTCGTCAATGGCAGCCCACACATCACCGTCACCATCAACATCAGCAAGTGCAATATCAGGAGTATTCGAAGTAAATGCCACGGAATAGAGTTTCTTTATCTTACCATCCTCGCCGAAAATGAACTTGTAGGCTTTCTTTCCTGCAAGCAACCATATATTGTCACGAAGGTCGCGAATCACCTTCACGGCATCTTGTTGTAGTATCTTGCTGATATCCCTGCCAAAGGATTCCTCACCGACAGTGCGATAGGTGTCGAGACTGATGACAGATACACCCTCGTCGAACACTACCCAAAGACGGCCATAACGATCTTCCACCACACTGCGGCAGGAATTACTATGCATAAGCATGTTCTCGGTGGAATATGGTTTGGTGAATACATAACCATCATAACGCACTAAACCGCCGCCGTAGGTGGCGACCCATATAAAACCGCGACTGTCTTCATAAACGGAATTTACCCAGTTGTGGGGCAGACCTGAACTCATGTCGAGAATAGAGACATTATAACGATTCTGTTCCCATATGGAAAGAGCCATACAGGAAATCGAGATAGTTATAACGGTTAGAACCAATAATATTCTCTTCATCTTTGTTAGCATTAACAGGTCTTTTTGGGGATTTACGAGTGCAAACTTACGTAAAAATCCCCAAACTACCAAACAATTTCAGAAAAAAAAATCATTTTGATTATTATTTTCGCATTTTAGGCCAATGTGTACGAACACACACAGATATTTTCATTCAGAAGCAGTAACTCCCGAAATACCCAAGACAAGTGTCACGCCATTCGCGTGCGTTCTGCAGATGCTTCTGCAATCGTTCATCCACCTCTCGATAGCGTTGGTCATCTACATTTGGCTTCAGTGAATGCCATATCTTGACAAAGTCCTCCACCTCTGCCACTCCATGATTGTAGTGCCACTGCAACTCCTGCCATAGTGTGCGTCCGCTTTTCATCTTGCGTGTCCAAGGCACATGATGGAACCATAGGAGATACTCCTCGGGGCATGTGTCGATGTTGTCATACATAGTATTGTAAGGAGCGCGATATTGGCTCACGGCATTGGTGCCTGCAGACGAACGGTTGAAACCCACTCCCACACTGTCTGCCTTATGGTAATACACCGGTTTCCACTCCTCGGGGAAGTGAGGCTGATTGCCGTCGGGCTCTGGACCGTAATGATGATCGGCCTTGAATATGTGGTGTAATCCAAGTGGCATCATATAATCCACACAAGCCTCATGACTGCGAAGCATGATGTCGAGGGCTGAGGGAAGAATAGCCGGATCGAACGTCTGCAAGAGCCATTCCTTGGCTATTGCCTCTGAAGTGAGTTCGGGATTCCACGCAAGGCGACCGAAAGCATACCAGTTGGCTTGTGAGAAATGATGTCCACACCAGTTTGTATCATCTCCGATATTTGCCACACCGGCTATACCCTTTAAACTATTGGGAGACACAAAGGAGAAGAACTCCTTCCACATCGGAGCAAGATATGTGAGATGAATACTCTGTCCGAGGTATTCCTGTGTAATCTGCAGCTCAGCCATAAGCGGTGTCTTCTTTATCTGGTCGAACACTGGAGCATAAGGTTCACGGGGTTGGAAGTCGAGCGGACCGTTCTTTGCCTGCAATATGACATTGTCGCGGAAAAGTCCGTCTTCAGGTTCAAACTCCGTCACAGCCTGTTTCACCCTGTCTTCACCCTTGTGCTTGTTGCCATATACAAAGCAGCGCCACATGATAATGCCTCCAAAGGGTTTGACAGCATCGGCAAGTATATTGGCACCATCAGAGTGCTTGCGGTTATAGTCGCCTGGACCCGGTTGACCTTCTGAGTTAGCCTTCACGAGGAAGCCTCCGAAGTCGGGGATAATCGAATAAATCTCCTTTGCCTTGTCTTTCCACCACTGTGCCACCTCGGGATCAAGCGGGTCGGCAGTCTTTAGTCCACCTAAAGCCATCGGGGAGGCGAAGTTCACCGAGAGATAGGTCTTAATGCCATAGGGACGAAGAATGTCGGCAATGGCTTTCACCTTATTTATATATATAG
>CALZMK010000117.1 GCA_945788545.1 uncultured Prevotella sp. | reverse complement strand
GGATTGGCGGTTGACGCGGTCATTGCGGAAATCCCGGATATTCTGGATATCGCGGTTATTGCGGAAATCGCGGTTATTTTGGATATCGCGGTTATTGCGGATATCGCGGTTATTGCGATGATTTATTCGGTCGTTGCGATTATTAAAGCGGTCGCGCATACCGAAATGGCTGTCAGCAGGACGTCTGAAATGATCGCTATGTCCGTGATAATAACTTCTTCCTCCATTCATTCTCCAACTATGTCCACCACGATACGACACATACACCGTAGGACGTGAGAAATAGAAGAAAGTGCGTCGTGGATATCTGGCGTAAATGCCAAAGTGCCAACATCCGGCATCCCAATAGAGGGGTCGATAGAAATATGTGGCAGCCCTAAAAGCCTGCAATTGCCAGTCGAGCAGAATGTAGCTCATATCGAGGTTACGCCTTGTCCAGTATGCGCCATACAGGTCATCTACCGAAGCCACTTCCATCAAGTAGTCGAGGTTAATCTCATAGCAAGCATCATATTGCTCGTCAGTGAGATTCAGTTCATACGCCATCTTGTCTGTCAGGAAGAGTGCTTCCCTCTGAGCCTGTGAGAAACTCATTGCGCTGGCATTCAATGCTATTGTCATCATTGCCATGATAGATAATATATACCTTTTCATAATTGTATGTTTTAAATTGTTGCACATTTTTGTTTTCTGCTGCAAAGTAACAACATTTTTATGAAATAGACAATAGGTTTTTCCCTATCCTTGCATGGGATTTTCCCTAATCAGCATAATATTGAGTGTTTTTTATATGTTTTTCCTTGTATTTATTGCCATTTTCACATTTTATTATTAATTTTGCACCCAAAAACAATAATAATGAAAAAGAGACTCATTATTCTCGCGACATCAATTAGTGCAACCTTCTTGACTATCAATGCGGGGGATTCCTCTACCAAGCC
Source organism: uncultured Prevotella sp. (assembly GCA_945788545.1). The sequence continues at coordinate 4,810 of CALZMK010000117.1, read as the reverse complement.
ATCCCTTATTGACAGTCTTTGCTATATGTTGGAAATGCAAGGTTCGATGTCATTCGACGAGGGTAATACCCCCTTATGGCTCAATGCCAACAAGTATGGACTTAGTTCGCTTGAAAAGAACAATGGCTATCTACGTGCATCAGTCATTCGCCCCCTGAGTGTAGATAATGAGAAGAAATGGGGCGTTGGCTATGGCCTTGATCTTGTAGGTGCAGCCAATTACACGAGCAAGGCATTCGTCCATCAAGCCTATGCCGAGGGTAGATGGCTAAAAGGCGTGCTCACAGTGGGCAGCAAGGAATATCCTTTGGAATTAAAGAATCCCAAGCTCAGCAGTGGTTCCCAGACCCTCGGTATTAATGCCCGCCCAGTTCCTCAGGCACGCCTATCCCTTGCCGAATACTGGAAGGTGCCGTTCACCCGTGGCATAGTGTCAATCAAGGGACATATTGCCTATGGACGCTTTACAGATGATAATTGGCAGAAGGATTTCACCCAAAGACAACATTCATATTCAGAGAACTACAATTATCACAGCAAGGCAGGATATCTCCGCATTGGCGACCCAGAGCGTTTCAAGCCCGTATCCCTTGAGCTTGGTGTTGAGATGGCGACACAATTTGGAGGAACCTCACAGGTTGAGATAAACGGTGATTTCTTGACTTATCATAACAAGGGCGGCTTGAGCGGTATGATTGACGCCCTTATCCCCGGCAGCGGAGGCGATGCCGCCGAGACCGACTACAAGAACGTGAGCGGCAATATGCTTGGCAGTTGGTTGGCCCGACTCAACTTCGACTACGACAGTTGGTATATGGGCATATATGCCGATCATTTCTTTGAAGATCATTCCCAGATGTTTCTTCTTGAATACGATGGATACGGAACAGGTGCAGAATGGAATGTCAAGAAGAAACAGCGTTATCTTATGTATTCGCTCAAGGACATCATGCTCGGTGTGGATTTCCGTCTTAAGAACTCGTTCACCTGGATAAACAATGTTGTTGTTGAGTATCTATATACCAAATATCAGTCAGGTCCTATATATCACGACCACACCCAACAGATGCCCGACCATATAGGTGGTGTTGACAATTATTATAATCACCACATTCTGCCCGGATGGCAACATTGGGGCCAGGTGATGGGCAATCCCCTCTATCGCTCGCCCATCTACAACACCGACAATAAGATAGATGTGAAGAACAACCGCTTTTTGGCATGGCATTTAGGTATCGGCGGTGAGCCAACATATAATCTCTCCTATCGCCTTCTCGCCACCTACCAGCGGGGTTGGGGCACATACGCCCATCCGTTCAGCAATCCCCAGGACAACATCTACATGATGGGCGAGGCAATCTACAATTTTGATGAAGACTCTCTCCTCCATGGATGGAGTGTTAAGGGTGCCGTAGGATTCGACCACGGCAAGACCTGCGGCAACAATGTCGGATTGCAGTTGACAATACGCAAGTCAGGGCTCTTCTAACATTATTATATATATAAGGAACAAAAAAAATGAGAAAACTATTATATATCTTCACCATGTTGCTGATGCTCGCGGCATGCGACATCCACACCTCCAACAATGGCGATCTCGACGGTTATTGGCAATTGCGCAGTGTTGACACCCTGTCAAGCGGCATGTCATGCGATATGCGCGACAGTATGCTATTCTGGAGCTTCCAGGGCAATTTGCTCCATGTTCGCGACAACAAAGAAGAAAAACTCGACAAGGTGTTCATGCGCTTCACCCTCAGCGACAAGGTGATGACTCTCACCAACCCCATCATCGATCTTCGCGACTCGTCCGACCTCGTTCTCACCGACACCACATTCCTGCGTCATTATGGTATTCACGATATGCCCGAGACCCTAAAGGTAGTCACTCTGAACAGTTCGACGATGATACTTGAGAACAGGGTTCTTCGACTGAATTTCAGAAAATATTGATAAAAATCACCATTCAGCACAATATTCATCGTCAGCATACGTTCTTTTAATAGAATAACCCACGTAGGATGAAATATATAGAAAGAAAAACAAAAAGGATTTTTGACATAACAGTTGCGCTTTTCTGCATTGTCGTGTTCTCTCCACTATTCCTTATATGCTACCTTGCCATCAAATTCGATGACGGAGGTCCCGCCTTGTTCAGTCAGGAGCGCATAGGCTATAAAGGCAAGGCGTTCAACATACATAAGTTCAGGACAATGATATGCGATGCCGAAGAGAGCGGTCCCCAGCTGTATAGCGACAACGACTCCCGTCTCACTCGTGCCGGCGCCTTCCTTCGCAAGCATCATCTCGACGAACTTCCCCAATTGTGGAATGTTCTTGTGGGCGAAATGTCATTCATTGGTCCACGCCCTGAGCGCAAGTACTTCATCGACAAAATCATGGAGCACGACTCCCGCTATCCCCAGCTCTACCAGTTGCGTCCAGGAGTCACCTCCTATGCCACTCTCTACAATGGCTACACCGACACTATGGAGAAGATGCTTCGCCGCCTTGAGCTCGACCTCTACTATCTGGAGCACAACTCGTTATGGTTTGACTCCAAGATTCTCTTCAAGACATTCTCCAACATATTATTCGGCAAGAAATTCTAACATCACATAAAATAACAAGAACATGAACATTGGAGAAAAAATGCCCTCAACACTTGGGCTCGACCAAAACGGCAACGAGATTACCCTCGCCAGTCTTGCCGGAAAGAAAGTGATACTGTATGCCTATCCCAAGGACAACACATCGGGCTGCACCGCCGAGGCCTGCTCGCTCAAGGATCACTACGACGAATTACAACAGGCTGGTTATGCAGTGATAGGAGTGAGCAAGGACTCAGCTGCATCCCATCAGAAATTCATTGAGAAATATTCTCTTCCCTTCCCTCTGATAGCCGACACCGACACCACCCTCCTCCAGCAACTTGGTGCATGGGGCGAGAAGACAATGTGCGGACGCAAATGTATGGGCACCCTGCGCACTACATGGTTGCTCAATGAGCAGGGAGAGGTTGAAAAGATTTTCACTCCCAAGGAGATCAAGACCAAGATACACGCCGAGCAGATACTCGAATATATCAATAAATAATTCAAAAGGGCGGAGGATTTCATCAATCCCCCGCCCTTTCACTAACATGTAACCATCTTTTTTCTTAGTAGTTTTCCTGATTTGATTTGAGTAGATAAGTTTCCGTTGCCTGTTACTTGGAAATCTGTTGTTTCATCGATGTCTTTTGTTTTTCTGGTGCAAAATTAGCAATAAAAATCTATTCATACACCATAAATAAGTGAAAATTATAACGTAATCGTTTGAGTAATTGAAAAAAAATGTGTAATTTTGCGGCGGATTTTAAAATATATACAATGTACACTAAGGAAATCGACAATTATCTGAGAAAATTTGGATTCAGGGAATTCAAGCCGAAAGCCGTACTTTTCGATATGGATGGAGTGCTATATAACTCCATGCCCAACCATGCCTACAGTTGGCACAATTCCATGGCTTCATTTGGCATTGAGATGAGCGAGGCAGATGCCTACGCCTACGAGGGTATGCGTGGTGTGGAGACCATAAAGAAGATTGTGAAAGAACAGCGTGGCATAGAGATAAGCGACGAGGAATCGCAACGCATGTATGACGAGAAATCCCGTATCTTCGCCACTCGCCCCCAGGCTGAGATTATGGAGGGCGTTATCGACCTTCAGGGCAAGATCAAGTCGTATGGCATGAAAATTGTGGTGGTGACGGGTAGCGGGCAACATTCTCTTCTTGAAAAACTCACCCATGACTTCAGTGGATTGATCGAACCCGGAATGATTGTGTCGAGCTTCGACGTTACACGCGGCAAACCCCATCCCATGCCTTATCTCAAGGGAATGGAGAAGGCGGGAGTTGAACCCTGGGAAGCCATTGTCGTGGAAAATGCGCCTCTTGGAGTGAGGGCTGCCGTGGCGGCAAGGATTTTCACTGTTGCAGTAAACAGCGGTCCCCTGCCCGACGAAATGCTGTCCGACGAGGGTGCCAACCTCGTATTCGACAGGATGACCGACTTCGACAAAGTCTTCCCTGCTCTTGTGGAATCACATATTTCCACAATATGAATATTACACCGATAGCCTATTTTCGTTCTCCCCTGAAGGAGAAATTTGGGGTGCCACGTCAAAGTGGTATCGCAACGCAGCTTCATGGGCGTATCGTTCTGCAGAATGAGTGGAACGACCCTGAATGCCTGCGTGGACTCGAAGACTTCGACTACCTGTGGATTCTTTGGGGATTCTCGGCAAATGTCGATGCCCCCAAGCATGCCACCGTGCGCCCTCCCCGTCTTGGAGGCAATCGTCGCATGGGAGTGTTTGCCACGCGCTCGTCGTTCCGACCCAATAACATTGGTATGTCGGCAGTGAGAATCGTGGGCATACACAAGGGGACGAATGTCGAGATTGAGGTGAGCGGTGCCGACTTGATGGACGGCACTCCTATATACGACATCAAGCCCTATCTGCCTGAGTTTGACGCCCATCCCGAGGCTCGCGGCGGTTTTGCCTCATCCGAAAAATGGACCACTCTCAATGTGGATATTCCCGACGCCCTGCGCCTTCGCCTTGGCGAGGAACAGTGCCTACTCATTGAGCAATTGCTTGCCGAGGACCCTCGTCCCCATTATCACGACAATCCCGAAAGGGTATATGGAATGGTTGTCGGCGGATATAACGTTAAGTTCAAAGTTGTCGATAATACTGCAAAAGTTGTCAATATTGACTTGTTTTAAATCAAGGATTTAGCTTATTTTCAATAAAAAAAA
>CALZMK010000116.1 GCA_945788545.1 uncultured Prevotella sp. | reverse complement strand
GAAATGGAGTTTGTTATGCAACTTAATGTCACTCTCGGTGAAGCATATACGGTAGGTGAGACGCAAGCAGGCAAGCGTCATGTAATACCGATTACAGGCGGTACTTTTGAGGGACCGCTTCTTCGCGGAACTATCATCAATGGCGGTGCCGACTACCAACTCGTCAGTGCTGACGGTAAGCGCACCACTCTTGAAGCCATTTATTCAATAAAGACCGACGACGGGGTGAATATCCATGTGCGTAACCAGGGAATAGTATATTCCGGAAAGAACGCCTCGGGCAATGACTCTTTCTATTTCAAGGCAGCGCCAAGGTTTGAGGCTCCTGCTGACAGTAAGTACGGTTGGCTCAACAATGCAATATATGTCTGTTCGCCGTCATTTGGAGCACCTGGCACCATAACGCTTGATGTATGGAAGGTAAAATAAACCATTGATGACTATTATGCAAACAAAGAGATTATTGATATTAAATGCCAGTCCTCGCAAGAAGGGCAACATCGCACAGATGGTGGCAGAGATGAGCGACGAGGCAAGGGCGCGTGGTGTAGAGGTGAAAGTGGTTGATGTGCAACACCTTAACATCAAACCTTGTATGGCTTGTATGCAATGCAGGGCAAAAGGTTTCTGCGTCCTTCCCGACGATGACTCGCAGATGGTGTTGCAGCTCATCAAGGATGCCGACACCTTGGTGATTGCCGCCCCCTGCTATTGGGGTAATATCCCTGGAACACTGAAATTGCTTTTCGACCGTATTGTATATGGCATGATGGACGAAAGCTCACGAGGATTCCCCAAACCCTTGCACAAAGGCAAGCGTTGTGTGCTCGTCAGCACTTCCACCACGCCCTGGCCATTTAATATTCTCATGCACCAAAGTCATGGCGCGATAAGGGCATTGAAGGAAATATGCCGTTATAGCGGATTTAAGATTGTGGCCACAATCGAAAAGGGTGGCACAAAGCGCAACACCATTCTTTCGGAAAAAGAATCCATGAAGTGCCGTAAGGCAGTGAGAAAATTGATTATGGATTAATCAATAACTCTTATAATCACACCCGATTATCTCACTCCTAAAAATTTGTGTGCCTGGAGTGATATTGTCCATTGGGAATGGTGTTTGACAAAGTCGATTGTCTGCTTGATGATATCGGCATTGCGCATGTTGTCGCCAGTGTCGCAAGGTTGCACATAGCGGCATTGGCACTCGATATTGTCATAAGAGGGGATAGGGTGGATGCCATCGAAGACCACTTTCAGTTCATCTACCTTTAATAATATAATGTCGGCAGATGAAACGAAGATGTCCTTAGGCGAAAGCGTAATCCAGTCAATACCCTTTGCCACGGGATGCGTACCGTTGGTTTCGATGGCTATTTCGCAATGTGGAATTGCCGCGTGCAATGCCTCCACCAGTGGTTCATCCACCTGTAATGTGGGTTCGCCTCCCGTCAATACAACAAGTATGCCTTTTGTTCCGCCGGTTTGCCTCACTGCCTCTTTGCATATCTCGCTGGCAGTCATCTCGATAGCAGGATTATGGTCGGTGTCGCAGAACGGGCATTTGAGATTACAACCGCTCATACGCACAAACAGGGCGGCACGACCGGTGTTGCGGCCTTCGCCCTGTATGGAATAGAATATTTCGTTGACCCTGTATTTCTTCATGTCGTCTCTGTGATTGCTCGCCTTGGGTTACATCAAGTATTTTGGGTCGATATGGAATTCATCGTCCATAGCCATAGCCACATTGCCATAGCTTTCCTTCACCACTGCCTTATAGCAGCAGTCTATTTCGTTGACTATCCATTCGGCGATGTTCTCGGCAGTGGGATTAAACGGCAGCAGTTCGTTGAGGTCGCCATGGTCGAGATAACCATGTATGCGGTCTTTTACGTGCTTGAAGTCGATAACCATACCGTCGTCGTTCTTCTTGTTTGTGGCGCAATACACCGTCACCTCCCAGTTGTGCCCGTGCTTTCGGCTGCATTTGCTCTCGTATGTGAGTTTGAGATTATGGCACGCCGAAATCTCCATTGTTTTCGAAATACAGTATATCATGACATTTCCTCCCATTGTTTTAATGCCTCTCGCCAGTCGGTGGCACCATCCTCTATTGCCTGCTTCTCGCGCTCAGCCTCGTCGCGTGCCTTGTCGCGAGCACGCTTTTCCTTCATGGCTGCAATGGTGGCGTCGTCGAGAATCTGTATGGCTCCGCGCTTGATGGCCTCATGGAGTTCCTCCTCGCCGAAAGCCTTGCCCTGCACGTTGAAGTCAGAGATATTAAACTCAAAGTTCACTCTGAGCTGGTGCCTTATCATCTTCTGCTGGAATCTCGTGCCGGCGTTTTTCCTGCGCAGCAATTTGCCGATGATGTCAATTTCATGTTGTGAGAACTTGTTTCTTCCCATAATACGATATTCTTTGTTTTCGGCGACAAAGGTACAACTTTTTTTCGGAAACACCAATGAATTGTCGAAAAAAGTTATCTGCCCGAGCCCGTAAACTGTCCCATGAAGAGGATGGCACCAGTGTAGTTGTCCTGAATCATATAGATGAAGGGATGGTCGCAATGGAAATCCACACGGCGTGGTTCATCCGGACGTATGGAGGTGAGTTTCACCATACCCATGGTCACGGCAGCCGCCTTTGTTCCCTCTTCGCTCACCTCTATCTTTGCCTTCTGAAGCATCTCTGACACATACACATTGCCGTTGGCAAAGGATGAGAAGTCGGCACGTGTGGTGTCAAACATAGACGGGGCACCCAACTTCGCGATGATGTCTTTCAGCGAGAGCTTCATCTCGGTGGTGAAGCGAGGGAGCTTCAGGTCAACGATACATTCATCCATATTGCTGCGGAGGGAGGCGATGGATTTGGCATTGAGTGCCTTCGTCACGTCGGGGATAAACTTACCCTCGTTGGGCAGTATCACCGTCATCGAATATGTTCCCGAACCGTAGGGTAGGGTAACTGCCGAATATACATCGTTTGACGTGTAGTAGTATTTGGCATTGCGATGCATCATATCTACATATTTTATGTCGCGTGTATATCCATTAAACTGCTCCTTCTTGGTGTTGTTCTTGTCAAACTTGTCTGCCCATGTGCCGTTGAAGTAGATGGCGTTCATGATATATGCCACTGCCGACGGCTCCACCTGGTCGATGATGGAGGGTATCATGTTGTCGGTATGCTCACTACACCAGCCGTTAATGCGCTTTGTGCTCTCGGGATTGTTGAAGTCGAGGGCTTCCACTGCACCCTTATAGCTGTCGGCAATGGTTGAGGCATATTTCTTCTTGAGCTGAAACTCCTTGTTGAGGGCGATATAGTTGGCGATGTTGAGTGTGGTGTGCTTGTCGGCAGTCTTTGCCCTTTGCATGAGATAGGCATAGAAGGCGTTCATCTCGTTGATGTCGAAGTCCTTCGCACCGATGGTAGCCATAATCTCCTCGCGTGTTGAGGCTTCCGCACCATTGGCAAGCATCGCCATCAGATAGGTGACACTCATTGGTGATATTACACTCGAACCAAGGCCTTTCACCTCGGAGAAGAGGTTGAGGGCAAACTGGTTGTTGCGCTTCACGAGGTCGTATTGTGCATCAGAGAGCACCATGAACTCCGGGTCGATGTCATCTTCTTCAGTTGTCATACTTGTCATATCATTACTCTTGTTGTCACTTACTTTCTTTGTTGAACTGCAAGCCGATAAGGCGAGCAGTGCTGTTGCCATCATGGCAATGTTCTTGAATGTCTTTTTCATAATCATTTTTTTATGTATCAATATTATAAATGGTTATAAGGCGTTTTTCCTTGCATTGCAATCCGAATTTTTCAGTTTTTTTAACCAAATCAAGGGCAAAATGCAAAATACCTACTTTTGGGTATGCCTGAAATTTTAGGGAATGAAATAATGTGTGTACCTTTGCAGCCGGAAAAAAGTGAGTAAGGTAAAAAGATTAGAAAGAATGAAAAAAAATGTGTTGATTATGGGTGTAGTGGGCATAATGTCTTTATGCCCTTCACCAGTTTTAGCCTCCATGCAGGCCGATATGGAAGAGACTGTGGCAACGAAAAACCACGAGCACGAACATGACATATTCAAGACCGTGGGACTTGACGAGGTCGTGGTATCGGCAAATAAGAATACGGTGAAACGCAAGGATGCCCCGGTTGTGGTGAATGTGATAAGCGCACGACTGTTTGAGCAGGTGAATGCTCCCGACCTTGCCAAGTCATTGTCCTATCAGTCGGGATTGAGAGTGGAGAACAACTGTCAGAACTGCGGATTCCCACAGGTGAGAATCAACGGGCTCGAAGGTCCTTATTCCCAAATTCTTATTAATAGCCGTCCCGTGGTGAGTTCGCTTGCGGGAGTATATGGACTTGAACAGATTCCCGCCTCAATGGTGGAGCGGGTTGAAGTGGTGAGAGGAGGAGGCTCAGCCCTCTTCGGTGCAAATGCCGTGGGCGGCACCATCAATATCATCACCAAGGACCCCAAGACCAATTCCTTCCAGGTGGGCAACACTCTGTCGCTCATCGGCGGCAATGCGTGGGAGGACAACATGAGTGCCAATGCCTCGATTGTGGGGCATCACAATGATTATGGCATTGCCTTCTATCAGTCATACCGCAACCGCCAGCCCTACGACCACGACGGCGACGGATTCTCAGAGATTGGAAAGCTATCGTCGCACACATTGGGATTGCGCGGGTTCTATCGTCCGTCGCAGTTCACCCGCCTTGGTGTTGAATATCACACCACCAATGAGTTTCGTCGTGGAGGTAATAAGTTTGACCTCGAACCTCATCTCACCGATATTACCGAGCAGACGCGACATATAATAAATAGTGGTGGACTCAACTATGACATTGCATGGAAGGAGTGGGCGCACAAGGTGTCGCTCTTCTCATCAGTGCAGCACATCGACCGCAACAGTTACTATGGAGCACAACAAGACCCCGACGCATACGGCAAGACCAAGGACTTGACATACGTGGGAGGAGCTACATATACAGGCCGCTTCGATCGTATTCTCTTCGCCCCAGCCACACTTACAGGCGGTGTGGAATATCAGTATAACTCGCTCCACGACATCATGACAGGATATAACCGCGACCTCAAGCAGGACGTGAAGATAGCCAGTGTATATGGCCAGGGTGAATGGAAGGTGAATAAGGTGACATTGCTTGCGGGAGTACGTCTCGATAGCCATAACCTCATCGACAACCCCATCTTCAGTCCTCGTCTCAACATGATGTGGAAACCCACGGATAATGTGCAGACACGACTCACATGGTCAACGGGATTCCGTGCTCCGCAAGCCTACGATGAGGACCTGCATGTGACGGCAGTGGGAGGGGAGGGAGTTATCATCCGACTTGCCGACGGATTGAAGCCCGAACATTCCAATAGTTTCAGCGGTTCGGTGGATTGGACTCTGTATAGCGGACACTTCCAGTTTAATATACTTGCCGAGGCTTTTCATACATCCCTCTCCGACGTGTTCTATCTGCAGAACATCGGAGTGGATGCCGACGGCAATACCGTACAGGAGCGTCGCAATGGCAGTGGGGCGAAGGTGTATGGAGTGAATCTCGACGCCAAGGCTGCCCATGACTCCAACTTTTCCTTTCAGGCTGGTCTCACCTTGCAGCGAAGCCGCTACGACGAGTTAACAACATGGAGCGAGAACCCCACCGTGGCTCCCGTGCGCAACATGCCACGCACTCCCGATGTCTATGGATA
>CALZMK010000115.1 GCA_945788545.1 uncultured Prevotella sp. | reverse complement strand
AGTTGAATGCTGGGATAGCATAGCCACCGGCTACTGCTCTCTTAAACATCTCGCGGGTATTCACGAGACCCAATTCCTTGTAACTAACCATTTTCTTTTAATGTTTTTTTATGTTACTAAAATAATCGTTTCTGTTATCGACCGCAAAATTACTCATTTTATTTGTCAATCACAAGTATTTTGCCGTTTTTTTATAATAAAAGTTGTAATTTTGTTTGTTTTGATATGTGGACTTTACAAAAATTATCGGTAATCGAGATGGAAGAAGTCTGCATATCCTTTACCCGTGGCATACAAACCGAGTATTGCTCCTGTAAATCCACCCACCACCTCGGTGGATAGAAGAGGTGCGTCGATATTGCCAAGCGGTTGCATAGTAAACGGTGTCTCCCCCGCCAGGAAAGTGACAAGTTCCGGTTTGGTTGACTGTATTCTCAGGAACATCTTGGGATTATCCACGTATATACGCGGCTCTTCCTTCACAAGCGACTTGATGGTGTGACGCAATGTCAGATACAACCGTCCGTCCTTCTCACGCCCAACAACTATGTCACTGTGTCCGTCGTGTATTTGATAGAGTGTGAATCCAGCTTCGTCCCCCACCTGCAATCCTGTGGCGTCCATATATGTTGTTGCAGTCATTATATCATTCTGCATACGTCTGCCGATGAATGTCGGTTGGTTGTTGGCAGTGAGCGACGATGGCGAGCAATGCAGTCGCAATGCCGTACCCACATGTTCGTATCTCTCCTCCACTGGCTGTTGGATATGAATGAACTCCGGTCCGATGTTTAGGAATGTGGTGGAGCAACTGTTTGCGATGGCAGAGGATTGTCCTGTCACCTCTGCCGGGCGACCTCCGTTTATCACCGGCCAACCGTCCTTAGTCCATTCCACAGGTAATACGAATGTCTCACGGCCGAGATGATGATAACTACCTCCTATAAAACGGAAGGCAAGGAATGAAATCCACCATTTGCCGTCGGCACCCTGCACCAAGTCACCATGCCCTGTACCTTGTATCTGTGATGTCTGTGCTGCCATGCAGCAATGTGTGAAGATAGGATTGTCGGGGCATCCCTCATAGGGTCCGTATATGTTCTTGCTGCGGGCTATCGTCAGTTTGTGGGCAATCTCAGTGCCACCCTCCGAAATGAGGAGATAGTAATACCCATCCTTTTTATATATATGAGGCCCTTCGGGATATCGTCCTCCCGTTCCTCTCCATATCGGTTTCGACTCTGTCAGTTGACCACCCGTACGAGGGTCAATTTCACATAGCATAATCGTATTGTCGGGATTGCTCACCATATAGCAGACATCGTTCTCAAAATACAGCGAGGGGTCGATTCCTTGCTGTTCGAGCCACATCGGTTCGCTCCAAGGTCCGCGCGGGTCGGAAGCCGTAACCATAAAATTACCTCCATTGCCCACATTTGTCGTAATCATATAATAGACGCCATCATTATACCTAATAGTAGGGGCATATATACCAAGCCATGACGACGCGCCCTTGAGCGGCAACTGCGACTGACGGTCGAGCACATTGCCAATCTGCGTCCAGTGTTGCATGTCGGTACTCTCGAAGATAGGCACTCCGGGGAAATACTGAAACGACGAGTTGACAAGATAGAACTTATCCCCCACCCTGCATACCGAGGGGTCGGGATGGAATCCGGGAATCACTGGATTGACATTTTGGGCCATTGCAGTAAGTGCAAACATAGCCGCAGCGATAGTCGTTTTGATTTTTCTCATTGTTGGGAATCGTTATTATTATGTTATTATAGATTTTGTCTGCAAAGATAGTTATTTTTTCTCTTTCATGCATATACACATGACTTAATTTTTCTAAATTGACAGCAATTTGTCATACGCGCACAAAAAAAGGGTCGCCGCTGCGACCCCCAAACCTTTGTTAACCTTTAAATCTAATACTATGAAAAACACGATGCAAAATTAAGCATTATTCTTTCAAATTGCAAGTTTTACGTCGTGTTTTTCTTATAAAGTGTAATATTATTGATATAAATCAATGGCTTATAATTTCTTCGGGGTATATATTGCATCCCACCATGACGAATCGTCCTTGAGCCAACGTTGGAACCACGCCATGATTGAGTTAATCCACTTTATGCGTTTTGCCGGATCCATAATACCATGATTCTCTCCTTCAACCTCTACAAAAGCCGTTGGGACACCGAGCAAGCGGAGTGCGGTGTACATCTGAATACTCTCGCCCACCGGCACATTCGTGTCGGCTGTTCCGTGAGTAAAGAGGATTGGCTTCTTTATCTTATCAGCATTATAAAGAGGAGAACGCTCTACGAAGAGGTCCTTGCGTGTCCAAGGATAACTGTTGGCAGCCGATGTCTCACTATATGAATAACCCCAATAGCCCTCACCCCAATAGCTGGTGTGGCTGGATATACCTGCATGCGACACGCCACAGGCAAACGGATTGTCCTTGGTCATCATATACTGGGTCATAAAACCACCATAGCTGGCTGACACGCAACCGATATGGTCGGCGTCACACTGCGGAACATCCTTCACAAACTGGCGAGTGGCATCGATAATATCCTGTGCAGGACCTTCACCCATGGTGTTCACATGGCGTGATGCCCATTCCTGTCCAAAACCCGAAGCACCCGATGGATTCACGTTGAACACGATATATCCAAGAGCATTCCAATAGAACATAGGATAATGCGAACCATTACCATAACGGCGTGATGTCGGAGAGCAACCTCCATAGTAATGCACAATTACGGGATATTTCTTTGAAGGGTCGAAATTGACAGGCATACTATAGAAACCTGTAACCCGATCGCCACGCGGTGACTCAAAGCTCCAAGCCTTCACATCACTGATAGCCAGTGTTGCCTTGATGTCGGCATTGGGGTCAACCACAAGAGCCACCTTTGGCTTTGATGACGGAGACGTGATATTGTATATCTCGTATGGGACATCAGCCGACGAACCATGCACCATGATATTTCCGCCCTTGGCGGCAATGCTCAATCCACTGAGCACCTCAAGCGGTTGAGACACCATCTTCGAGCGCAATGTCTTGGGGTCGAGGCGATAGAGGCTTACGCTATCACCATTCTGTGCGGTATAATAAAGACACTTGTCTGCCATCGAATACACCACATCCTCAATACTTGTGGCATCATCGGCGGTGAGAGGAGTAACCTTGCGACTGGCTGTATCCATCATATACAGATGATAGTCGAACATACTTGGTGTCGCGCCCTCTGGCACTCGCTTACCAATACCGTCGAAAGCCTCGGTACTTGCCACAAAGAATACCTTGTCGGCATTACCTCCATAAATGGCATTGCCAATAAATCCGTCCTTCTCAACAAGCATCTTGCTCTGCATAGTCTGCAAGTCGAGGTCGTAGAATGTCTGTCGTGTCGTTGGACGACGGGTGAGCGAGTCGGTGGCAACCGAGAACAAGATATGTCGGCCGTCGGGAGTGATGTCGCTTATCGAAACGGGATGATAGGTATATGTGAGCGGTTGCACCATACCCGTGGCAAAGTCAAGACGGGCAAGCGAGTATCTCGTGCGCCACCCTGGCTGACGGTCGTCGGGATGCACAATCTCGAACACTCCGTCCTCTTTCTTCGGTCCTTCCTGCGATTGCATGATAATCGCGAAGGTTTCTGTAGGAGATATGGCATAGTAATAAGTAGGCATATCCGGAGTGAGCACAGTCTCAGCACCTGTGGCAGGGTCAACAGCCTTCAGCACTTTCTTGCTACCCTCCTCCGACACATAGTAATAACGGTCGGAGGATGGCATCCACGACAGTTGGTCGCTCACCACTCTCTTCATTCCTGTCTTAAGGTCGATGAGCAGATTCTTAGAGCGTGACTTGTTAGTGGCGTCAAGCCAACGCCAACCAACGAGTGCCCATCTGCCCGACGGCGATAACGATGCCTTGTTGGTAATGCGTGTGGCAAGTACATCTGCCAACATTAGTGCGTGCTTATCACCATCTACGGCTGACAGCGCATCCGAAGGCAGAGATACAGACAAACCCGCACTGTCGGCCACAAATTTCAGACTCAGTGTGTGATAACCCGGTTGCAGGGCGAACGAGCCACCTTGCTCTACCCCGTCAGCATAGAGTTTATACTTCTTGGCTCCCTTGATATCAGCCTTCAAATCCTTGACATAGCTTGACGACATGACATCGAAGCTCACCACATTGAGAGTAGCGGAATCGAGACGAAGGGCTGAGAGCTCGACCAATGGTTTTTCCTTTGCAAGGTCAAGCGACAGCGGAGTGGCGACTGCATTGTCTGATGAATAATGTGTCTGGTTGTTGTCGATACTGTCGAGCACAAGTGGTTGGGCAACTTTAAACGGTCCTGCATGTCGCACCTTCTCCACCTGATAGTCGGCGGCGTTGACTGTTGCTGCCAATGCCATCGGCATTATGGCAAGCATTAGATTTCTGTGTAGTTTCATTGCTATTATAATTTATATGTCCTTACGACTGCAAAGTTACATTATTTTGACCAAGCGACCAAATCAAATTACACTTTTTAATCTATATGACAATAAAATCATAAAAAAACAGGCAATTTATAGATATTTGTGGAAAAGTTTTAGTATTTTTGCACCCGATAATAACTACAAACAGTATGAAGATCAAAAATATCATTCCATATATTGCAGTCTTGATAACTGCTTTGGCCATTTGGAGTTTTTTCCAATTTGCCTACGAATACTCGTTCTATTATAAGGAACAAAACCAACTGTTCCTGATGTCGGCCGACTACCTTGCCACCTACTTCGACCGCAAGGCATGGGCAGCCAATATGGCAGGCGACTTTCTGACGCAACTGTATTACTACACCTATGCCGGAGCCGCAATACTCACAGCCATCATCACCGTCACAGGACTTATGTTTACATGCCTGCTGCGCAAGATAAGTGTCAAGCGCCCACTGGCTTTCATCGGCGGTATTGCCATGATGATTCTCGCAGCCGCACTCAACTTTGACGTGGAATACCGATTGGGACAGTTTTTGTCGATCACGGGATTATTGCTCACACTGATAATACTCACCACCCCGAAGTGGATACGACTTCGAGAACACGCTCGTAGCACCACTGCAGGCGCTATCGTGGCAATAATCTGTCTGCCATTGGGGATATGGATGTTCTGGCAACCGAATCTCGGCAAACTGCAAAAGCCCGATATGGCAGTAGAGAAATATCTTGAAATAGAGAGCCTGTATTATTTCGGCAGACACGACGAGATGTTAGCCAAGGTACAGGAAATGCCAAATCCCACCAAGGAAGCAGCTTTCTACTACTATCTCGTAATGGCCCAACGCCGCCAACTGCCTGAGGTTATCAACAAAGTGAAACCGGTAAATCTCGGCACTCTATACGAAATAGGTCCGAAATCCACGCCCGTTGAGATAAAGATGGTGGGCGAACTATATTTTGCACTTGGCGACATGACACTTGCCGAACGCGAGGCTTTGTTGGCATGTGTCTTCTCTCCCGACAACCGCAACGTTAGAATGGTGAAACGACTGGCAGAGGCCAATCTCGTGGCAGGCGACTATCCCGCGGCAATGAAATACTTGCGCATTCTCGACAATACCCTCGCATATAGCCGATGGGCAAAAGCCAACCGTCCTACCCGCAACGGAAGACTGCGTTCGATGTCACTAAACAACAAACGGGAATATGCCATAAAGAACGACACATTGCGCACCAACGCCAACTGCCGCGACGTACTCACAACATTATTGACAGCCAATCCCCACAACCGAGTGGC
>CALZMK010000114.1 GCA_945788545.1 uncultured Prevotella sp. | reverse complement strand
TATAAGCCGGGTTCTGTTCCTTATATATATAATAAGGTGTCTGCCATTTATCTAATCCGTATGTCGCCACACGGCTCAAGCATTCTACCCTCCGCCGGAGACAATGTCAATCGGGCGGGCAACCCTCAAACGGCGGTTTACATGAACTTGCAGCTCCCAGACGGCACAGCCGGCCGATCACCCGACCGCTGGTGGTCTCTTACACCACCTTCTCACCCTTACCGGCACCGAGGTGCGGCGGTTGTTTTCTTCTGCCTTAACCTACTGTCACCAATAGCTTGCATTTTCACAAGTGGGACACCCTTTGCTGCCCGGACTTTCCTCTCGCAGAATATGAAAATCTGCCAGCGGCAGACCAGAGCAGTGCTTTCAAAATGCAAAGATAATAAAAAAAGTCCAAACAACAAAACATTTCGTCATTTTTTTCTTTTTTTCAATGTTAAGTGCCCAAATTCAAAAGGTGGTTAACTATAGAAGACCAACTGTTAAATTGTAACAAATATTTACGACAAATTGTCAGTTTTACATTTTTTGCCATTATATTTGCACTCGATTTTAATAACAAGAAAAAAGTCTAACATTTAATATCTTAGAAGATGAAAAAGATTGTTAATTACATTATTCCAGTGATTTGCCTCGTGGCAATCGTATTCTCGGTGGCTGCCTTCAACAAGGCTGAAGCCGCCACACCGGCTGGGCAACCAGTTGATCTCACTTATGCAGCCGAGAAGGCCTTGCCTTCGGTTGTATATATTAAGTATGTGCAGAACAGTAAGATTAAGACTGTTGACGTGCAGAGCGACCCGTTCAGCGATTTCTTCAGCGATCCATTTGGAGGTTTCTTCGGACGTGGTAACGGTGGCACTCAGAAGCGACAGATACAGACTCCAAAAAAAGAGGCTGCCGGTTCGGGAGTGATTATTTCTGCCGACGGATACATTGTCACCAATAATCACGTTGTTGACGGTGCTGACGAACTGACAGTGACACTTAACGACAACAGCGAATACTCGGCACGTATCATCGGTGCTGACAAGACCACCGACCTTGCCCTTATCAAGATTAACGGAAAGAACCTGCCTGCCATAACCATCGCCAATAGTAACGACTTGAAATCGGCGAGTGGGTATTGGCTGTGGGTAATCCTCTCGGTCTGAATAACACTGTCACTGCCGGTATTGTGAGCGCAAAGGCTCGCTCATTGGGAGCTAACGGCGTGGAGTCATTTATACAGACCGATGCTGCTATCAATCAAGGTAACTCTGGCGGTGCATTGGTGAACACACGCGGTGAACTCGTTGGTATCAACGCCATGCTCTACTCACCCACCGGTGCATATAGCGGTTATGGATTCGCCATTCCCACCACCATTATGAACAAAGTTGTGGATGACCTCAAAAAGTATGGCACAGTACAGCGCGCATTGCTCGGAATCCAAGGTGGCGACGTGAAGAACTATGTTGACTCACAGAAAGACCAAGGCAAGGAGGTTGACCTCGGAACAATGGAGGGTATATACGTTGCCAAGGTGGTTGACGACGGTGCTGCTGCCGATGCAGGCGTACAGACTGGAGACGTAATAATCGAGGCTGATGGACAGAAACTCACCAAGATGGCAGAGTTGCAGGAACTGATGGCCAAGAAACGCCCGGGTGACAAACTCTCACTCACTTATCTGCACAACAAAAAGAAGGTGAGCAAAACAGTCACTCTTAAGAACGAGCAGGGTACGACCAAGGTAGTACAGAAGGCCGATCTGGACGTACTCGACGCTTCATTCCGCCCCATCACCGAGGACACCAAGAAGCAGATGAACATCACCTACGGACTGGAAGTGTTGAAGGTGAACAAAGGTAAACTTGCAGATGCCGGAATTGGTCGTGGATTCATTATCCAAAAGGTGAACGACGCGTCAATTAAGACTATCGATGACCTGCAGAAGGCTGTAAAAGATGCATCAACAAGTAAGGAGCCCGTGCTCTACATCCAGGGTATATATCCAACAGGAAAGAAAGGCTACTTTGCAGTTCCATTGCAAGAATAAGACATACAACGGTTAAAAAAAACAAAAAAACGGAGCACTCCTTTGGTGTTTCCGTTTTTTTGTTATAGTTTTGCATTTGATTGGCATTGAAAGCCTGAATTCCTATAACTAAATAGTAAGCCAAAGATGAGACAACTGAAGATTATCAAATCAATCACCAACCGCGAGAGTGCTTCTTTAGAGAAATATCTACAAGAAATCGGAAAAGAAGAACTCTTGACAGTGGACGAGGAAGTGGAACTCGCCCAGCAGATACGTAAGGGTGACCGCAAGGCACTCGAAAGATTGACAAAAGCCAATCTTCGATTTGTTGTGTCAGTGGCAAAACAATATCAGAACCAAGGTCTTACCCTATCCGACCTCATCAACGAGGGAAACGTAGGACTTATCAAGGCCGCTGAGAAATTTGACGAGACCCGAGGATTTAAGTTCATATCATATGCCGTATGGTGGATAAGACAAAGTATCCTTCAGGCTATAGCCGAGCAGAGCCGAATTGTGAGGTTGCCTCTCAACCAGGTAGGTTCGGTAAATAAGATAAACAAGGCTCTAAACAAGTTTGAACAGGAAAACGAGCGCCGGCCATCGGTTGAAGAGATATCTGCAACTACCGACATCCCAGAGGAAAAGGTGGATGACGCTCTCAAAGCCAACAGCCGTCATGTGTCGGTTGACGCTCCGTTCTCGGATGACGAGGGAGGCAGTATGCTCGATGTGATGGCTGACACTAATGCACCTACAGTTGACAATGAACTATTGTTGGAGTCACTGCGCGAGGAGTTGCGCAAGGTGCTCGGAACACTTAAGGAACGCGAAAGATTGGTTATCAAGGACTTCTATGGCATTGACACCCAGGAGAAAACACTCGAGGAGATCGGTACCAGATACGGACTCACAAGAGAGCGAGTAAGACAGATAAGGGAAAAAGCCATACGCAAGTTGCGCAACAATTCAAATAGCCAGGTGCTTAAGGCATATCTCGGCAATTAACCCTGCCAATACATATTATTTATAAAGAATTATAAAATAGAATAGATGAAAAAAAACATTAAGATTGCCATTGCGGCACTGATATTTTGTTCAGGATTGGCATTGCAGGCCACTGCCAAGGGAAAGGTGTCACCAAGATACCTGTTTGGCTTTTCTGCATCATTCGCCGACTCAACAGTGTATTTCACTGACATACAAAAGATTGACAGTACATGGGTTGAAAGTAAGACCGACTTTCTGTTGGGTCGTGATGAATACGCCTTACAGTTAAAAGGTTATTTCAACTCTAATAAAATGCCCAACCGCACTTGCGTGGTATTGTTTGGCAAAGATTTGAAAACAGCCGAGAAGAAGCTGAAGAAACTCAAGGAGACATATACCATCAAGGCCAAAGGTGGATATGACGTACGCTATCTGACAAAGGCTGACTTTAGATTTGAACCCGTATATATGGGCATAGATGACGAACAACCAGTTGAAAAACCCAAGAAGGAGAAGAAAGCCAAGAAAAAGCACTAAGCATATAACATTACATCATGTATCGGCATCGGAAGCACGGATTATCACAAATAATTCGTGCTTTCAGTGTCTTTTTAAGTTTTTATAGGGAAATTCCCCATACTTTTAGGAAAAACCTCTTTGATTTTTCATAAAATAATCGTAACTTTGCAGCAAAATAAAGAAATTAATTATTAATATAATAATATAAGGAGAAAAAGATATGAAAAAGACATTGATTCTCTTTGCATTGGTTGCTGCAATGCCGCTTACCATGAATGCGCAAGACGATATGTATTTTGTTCCTACCAAGAAGAATGTGGAAAAATCCAAAAAGAACTTTGGAATGCCAAAGGACACATACTACTCGGGCAGTAACAGAAGTATTGACGACTACAATCGTCGCAACCGTACTGAATGCTGGGAGGGCGACCTCTGCAATGGCAGTCAGGTAGTAGCCATCGACTCTCTTGGCAACGAGATAGCTACAGCGAAGGTCAAGAACAGAAAGGCGCGACGCGACTCTCTGATGAATGACGACGACTTCAAATATACCCGTAGGATGGAAATGTGGGATGGTTATCAGTGTAGCAATGCTTATTGGCATGGATATAACGACGGTCGTTTCAACCGCTGGTATGGATGGAGCACGTTCTACGACCCTTGGTATTATTCATCATGGTATGGTCCTTACGGACATTGGTATGACCCATGGTACGATCCATGGTATTACGGATATGCCGGCTGGTATGGTGGATGGTATGGAGGTTGGTATGGTTGGAGACCATATTACTCATATTACTACGACTGGGGATGGCACGGACACTACTATCCTGTATATGGAGGTGGTGGTGGATCAAAATACTATGGTACAGGACGCGCTGGTACTGCCAATCACGGTAGCGTTTCTTATGGTCGCCCTGCATCTGCATTCGGATCTGGTCGCAGCATCAGTTCTGGCATCGCAAACAGGGATAGAACGAATAGTGTGATCACAAGAAGCGGAACATCCAACAGATTCAACTCCAACCGTAACGTTTCTTATCAAAGGAACAATATCAACACATCATCAAGTCGAAACCAGAGCTACAATAACTCAAGCAGCACGCGCGGTAGCAGTATCAGTAGCGGAGGTAGTTTTGGCGGTGGCAGTCGCGGAGGCGGCGGTATCAGTGCCGGTGGCTCACGCTCAGGTGGAAGCATTGGTCATGGCGGAAGAAGATAAAGAAATTAGGAAACAACGTTCGACGAAGTCAATTAGAAATTAGAAATTAGGAATTATGAAGAAAAAGATTATATTTGGATTAATGGCAATGGCGGCTATAACCGCCAATGCTCAGGAGACTTATGAAAATGCCAATCTGATGAAGCCCGAACTGACGGGTACGGCAAGATATATCGGTATGGGTGGAGCAATGGAGGCATTGGGTGCCGACATCTCAACTATCAGCACCAACCCAGCGGGTATCGGACTATTCCGCAGTTCATCGGTTAACCTCTCTTTCGGCTTGTCATCTCAGCAGGATGTCACAACCTATGGTTCTGACCACAAGACAGTGCCGAGTTTCGACCAGGCAGGCTTTGTCTATAGTATGCGCACTAACAGCAGGTCGTTTCTGAACTTTGCGTTCAACTACTCCAAGAGCCGCAATTTTAATCAGATTCTGAATGCTGCAGGAAAACTTAATGGATCTGCGCAGAACAAGCTGACTTACAATAAGTTCGTCGGAAACGATGACTTTATTTATATAGACAAGGACGGAACACTTCTCTCCGACTATATCCAGTTCAGCCAGTTGGATTACCTCTATGCCAACAACATCAACTATGATGAGGATGAAGCGGGCAATGGTTCATTCTATGGATATGATGGAGATGCCTACGATATGTACCGTGCACAGTCGGGATATATCGGAAGATATGACTTCAATATCAGCGGCAATGTCAACAACCGCTTCTATTGGGGAGTGACAGTGGGAGTGCAGGACGTTCACTACAACGCATACTCCGACTATATCGAGAGCCTTGGAACGAGCACGGTGGAAGTTATGGACACAAGGAAAATCACCGGTACGGGTGTTGATGTCAAGGCCGGTGTCATCTTCCGTCCTGTGGAAGAATCCCCATTCCGCATCGGTTTGTCGGTTTCTACTCCCACATGGTATAAACTCACTACAAGCAACTACACAAGTATGTCGCTTCTCAATGGTAATGTCTCACAACAATTGTTCGCTCCTGAAATTGGAGAGTCATACGAATTCAAACTTTACACTCCATGGAAATTCGGCGCAAGTC
>CALZMK010000113.1 GCA_945788545.1 uncultured Prevotella sp. | reverse complement strand
TTGCTCGAGCTATGCTGAGGTGAAGCCAGCAATCGACGAAGTCAATTAGGAATTATAAAAAAGGCGACACCGTATGATAACGGCATCGCCTATTAAATGTTTATTATCGCAAACGACTTTAATTTTTTAATATTTTAATTTTTTAATTTCGCTTGCGACTCCGTCGCGAGCGACTTACTCTCCTTTCTCCATCTGAGCCTTGAGCTGAGCAAGAACATCGATGTCACCGAGAGTAGTAGCAGCAGGCTGGTTCTCGATCTTCACTACATCCTCCTTCTTTGCGCGAGGCTTCTTGGCAGCGCGCTTCTCCTCACGCTGAGCATCCTCGAAGGTGCGGCTGTGCGACAGGATAATACGCTTGCTGTCCTTGTTGAACTCGATAACCTTGAAGGGCAGTTCCTCACCTAATGTAGCCTGTGAGCCATCCTCCTTCACGAGATGCTTAGGAGTAGCGAAGCCCTCAACACCCTTCTCCAGAGATACCACGGCACCCTTCTCGAGCAGTTCGATAATCTTACCCTCGTGTACGCTGCCTACGGTATATGTAGCCTCAAACTGGTTCCAAGGATTATCCTCAAGCTGCTTGTGGCCGAGGCTCAAGCGACGGTTGTCCTTGTCGATGTCGAGAACGACAACGTCGATCTCTGAGCCCACCTGAGTGAACTCTGAAGGATGCTTCACCTTCTTGGTCCACGACAAGTCGCTGATGTGGATAAGTCCGTCAACACCCTCCTCGAGCTCAACGAATACACCGAAGTTAGTGAAGTTGCGCACCTTGGCAGTGTGCTTGCTGCCAACAGGATACTTAACCTCGATAGCCTCCCATGGATCCTCCTTAAGCTGCTTGATACCAAGGCTCATCTTGCGCTCGTCGCGGTCGAGAGTCAGGATAACAGCCTCCACCTCGTCGCCAACGCTCAGGAAGTCCTGAGCAGAGCGCAGGTGCTGGCTCCATGACATCTCGCTCACGTGGATAAGTCCCTCCACGCCCGGCTGGATCTCTACGAATGCACCGTAGTCGGCGATAACGACAACCTTGCCCTTCACCTTGTCGCCCACCTTCAGGTCGGCATCCAGGGCATCCCATGGGTGCGGAGTCAGCTGCTTCAGACCGAGAGCGATACGCTTCTTCTCGTCGTCGAAGTCGAGGATAACCACGTTGATCTTCTGGTCGAGCTCCACAACCTTGTGTGGATCATCCACGCGGCCCCATGACAAGTCGGTGATGTGGATGAGTCCGTCAACACCGCCGAGGTCAACAAACACACCGTAAGAAGTGATGTTCTTGACAGTACCCTCGAGAATCTGACCCTTCTCCAGCTTCGAGATAATCTCGCGCTTCTGAGCCTCGAGCTCCTCTTCGATAAGAGCCTTGTGCGAAACAACCACGTTGCGGAACTCCTGGTTGATCTTCACAACCTTGAACTCCATAGTCTTGTTTACAAACTGGTCGTAGTCGCGTATAGGATGAACGTCAATCTGGCTTCCGGGCAAGAATGCCTCGATACCGAATACGTCAACAATCATACCGCCCTTAGTGCGGCACTTGATGAATCCCTGAATAACCTCCTGGTTCTCGAGGGCAGCGTTAACGCGATCCCAGCTCTTGCTGAGGCGTGCCTTCTTGTGCGAAAGGATAAGTTGACCCTTGCGGTCCTCCTGGTTTTCTACGTAAACCTCTACCTTGTCGCCCACCTTAAGGTCGGGATTGTAGCGGAATTCGCTTGCGGGGATGATACCGTCGCTCTTGTAGCCGATGTTGACGATAACTTCCTTCTTGTCCACTGAGATTACAGTACCCTCAGTCACCTGATGCTCACTCACCTTGTTCAAGGTTTCGTCGTAAGCCTTGTCCAGCTCTTCCTTGCTGACGTTAGCCGATGTGCCATTCTCAAACTCTTCCCAATTGAAGTCGTCCAATGGCTTGACGTTGTTTGTTAATTCTGACATAATTTAATTAAATGTTTTTTTAAAATAAAGTTAGACTTTATGTGAACTATTAGCCGGCTTTAGCCGACGATTTTTGAAAATCGGGTGCAAAGGTACGAATAAATTAGGAATTAGGGATGAGGAATTAGGAATTAATCTCTTGATTTATGATTATTTAACGTAATGCAGACTGAGTATCATCTTGCTATTGATTTTTTTTTAGTAATTTTGCAGCCGTACGCTAAATTAATCATTAAATTTATATTATTGTTATGAAGAAGATTATCAATACGATTGTATTTCTTGTAGTATTATTATTTTTACTTGTTTCATGCGAGAAAGTGACAGTGGGGAATAATACCCGTTCCGACGGCAAAGTTAACGTGTGTATATCATTCAGTGATTTTAATTATACTATAGAAGAGGACACGCGCGCGTCGGATAAAACGCTCTACGAGGCTAAGGTTGATCGTATCGCCCTCTCGGTGTTCAACGATAAGGGGAGTTTGGTCTTTTCTACCTCAAAGAGCAGTTCAGATGATGATTTCGACCAAATCACATGCACCATATATCCAGGCGATTATACCTTTGTCGTTGTGGCTCATAAGGCAAGTACCAATAGCGAGAACGCCGCTGAGATTATATCCCCAGAAAGTGCAAAGATCACCACCTCTAAATTCTCAAAAACATTTGCTGTGAAACAGTTGGTGACTATTGCAGCCGACACGAGTAATGAAGTTGTTATAGATCTTGGTAAACGAATCACGTCGCAGTTTCAAATGGTGACACTTGACGAACAGCCCGATGATGTCGTGACATGTGAGATAATCATAAATTCATCAGCGGCGTTGACCACAGATTACTCCTTTAATCCCACTACCGGTTTTTCCTTGGACGAATATCAATATAAGGTGAATATAAATATAGCGGCTCAGTCGATTAAGGGAAAATCACTTGGAGCTCATTGCCTTGTTAATGGAGACAAACAGATTGTGGATGTTATTGTGAACATGAAGGACGCCTCGGGCAATATCGTCAAGTCGCACACATTCAGCGATGTCCCGTTGATGCCCCACAGGGTGACGAAGGCCACAGGCTATTTCTTTAATTCCTCAACAAAAACGTCATTCGTCATCGATGATAGTTTAGAGGAGGATGCTATTATCGAGTTTTAAAAAAAGGCGCAGTTTTTATTCTGCGCCTATATTTTTCTTCTTCTTTTTCTTCTTCCCAAACAAGTCTAAAATACTTCGGAAATCCTTTTTCATTATGAGGCCCACGCCCTGGGTGTTGAGACTGGACTTGGTGAAATAGCGGTCGTTGGTCTGATTATAGACCTTGACGGCAAGATTGCCGTTGGGAAGGAGGAGATAGCGAATGTCGAAGTCGCCGATGAAGTTGGTGTTGGCGGTGTTGACATTGTCGCGATAACCAAACTGTCCGTTGATGAGTAGGCGGTTGTTGAGAAGGCGTCCGTTGACGGTGCCTTCATATTCGGCGTTGTTCCAACCCTCGTCGCCCGTGGAGATATTCGCTCCGAAATTCCAGTTGTCGTTCTTGATGACTGTGTTGAGAACACTGCTTATCTGCGAGGAGATGGTGCCGGAGAGTAGGCTCTGCATGGCGAGCGAGGTCTCGCTCTGCTCGCGCGAGGTGGAGTTGTTGGTGCCGGTGGGGTAGAAGCGCCCAATGCCAAGAAGATAAACCACCTGCTGGTTGAGCTCGTCCTCGGAGTTGAGCACGGAACGTATCATCTGCTTCTCGTCGGCGCTAACGGTGGGCATGTCGAGGTCGAAACTAACCTGTGGATTGCGCGCCACACCGCCGATGTTCATGAGACAGTTGACCTTGATGGTGTTGTTGGTGAAACTGTTGCCCACATTCAGGTCGGCAAGCGACACTCCGTTGACGGTGTATATAGCCTGAAGATTGAGCGCGGCATCATAGGGATTGCCGCCGAAGACGAAGGTGCCGCCCTCGCGGAAGGTGAAGTTCTTCTTGATGATGTTCTGTATGGTGATGCCATAGGTGCCGTGGTCGAGGGTGTAGGTGCCGAAGAGATTGAACGCCCCCTTATTATAATAGGTGGCGCGAAGCATGCCGTTGCCCTCCATCGTGATGTAGTCGTTGGTGTGGCTGTCCATCAACAGGCGGATGGTGGCGTCGGGGGTGCAGTTGATGTTGAAGTTGAGGAACATGTCCGAAGAGAAATCCTCGGGGGAATTAGGAATTAGGGATGAGGAATTAGGAATTAGGGATGTCACGTCATTCCACTTGATGAACTCCTGATTGGAGATCTGGTCGTTGGTGGAGGCATTATATACAAAGGTGGAACCCTTGCGGGGGGTGACGTCGATGTCCATGCGGAGGTAGCCACTGCGACCGTGGATGCCCACATTGCCGTCGGCAAAGACGGTGCCGTAGAAGGTGTCGTTGCCGAAGTCGCGGAAGTCGTAGGCAAGGAGATTGGACGCCCTGACATCGAGGTCGTAGCTCAGACGGGTGAGGTGCTTGTGATGGATGAAGCCGTTGACATAGCCGGGATTGCCATAGGCATCGCGGATGACGGCGTCCTTGAGCTCTATCTCGTCGGGCACAAGACTGACGGCGACATTGTCGAGGGTGTAGCGGCAGTTGAGCGGACGGATCATCGCACTGCCGTTGACAAGGAGGTCGCCGGTGAGGTTGATGGTGCTCAGAGGACCGGCAAGGCGCACCTTGCCCACGGCTCGCCCGTCGATGTCGCTGACGAACGACTTGGTGAACGAGTGCATGAAGTCGATATGGGTGGAGTCGGCCTCGATGGCGAGGTCGATATAGTTGCGCTTGGGCGATACATATCCATAGATGATGGTGCGGGCGTCGGGCCCGTCGTTGGCAATGGCGTCGATGTCTATCTGACTCTCCTCCTTGTTCCAGTTGACTGCGGCACTGAGCACTCCCATGCGCCCGTGCTCGAAGAGGAAATCATCCACAGTGAGATTGGCATTTGCCGAGAAATCGCCGAAGGGAGCCACGACGAGGGCACGACCCGACGCACTGCCGTCGAAATCCACGGAGTGGAAGTTGACGAGGTCGAGGACGTAGCGCACGTCGATGCCGTTGAGGTCGATGTGCAGCGAGTCGCTCTTGCTGTCGCTCGCCGTGCCGTTGACAATGATATGCTGCCCCTCGTGGGCTATGGTGAACTCATGGATGTCGATGTGCTTGGGGGTGTAGTGGATGTCGGACGACTTGACAAGCCATGTCTTGTCGCCGATGGTGATGTCGGAGGGCTTCACCACGACATGAGCATAGGTGACGCCCTGACTGGTCTTGCCGAAGGACGAGGTGGCATTGAGGCGCCCGCTGTTCTTGCCCTCGTTGAGCCAGTTGAGCGACATATCCACAAGGTTGTCGGCGGCATGGCAGCGCGCATCGAGGTCGAGCAGGTCGCCATTGTCCTGATGCTTCTTCACCTCAGCCGAGCAGATAAGACTGTCGGCGAAGGAGTGGACGAAGAGGTTGGCATTGCTGAAGAGTTTGCCGTCGTAGGCGAAGAGGGGTGCCTCGCACTCCACAATCATCGACTTCTGGGCATCGGCGACGCTGGAACGGAGGATGAGGGGGCGGCGCAGGTCGAGGGGTATGCCCAGCAGGGGCTGCATCCACTTGGTGGAGTTGAGATGGGCCATGAGGGTGAAGTTGTTGTCGCCCCCGGAGGTGTTGCCCTTGGGCGAAATCACGGGGATGTGGCGCCCGAGCTGCGAGGTGATGCTGGTGAGGAGGGTGGAGTAGTTGAAATTGCCCGTGAGCATGGCATAGCCGAAGTCGCTCTCGAGGACGAGGTAGTGGCCCTGGGTGTCGAAGCCCGAGCGCACCTGCAGGTTGTTGATGGAGCAGGTGTCGGAGGACGACGTCATGCAGAAGTCGCTGAGGGTGACGACGCCCTTGGAGTCGTTGACACCCGACGCCTGTA
>CALZMK010000112.1 GCA_945788545.1 uncultured Prevotella sp. | reverse complement strand
AAGCTCTGACACACACATGATGCAGTCGGCATGGTCCATACCGTTCTTCTCGATAGAATAAACAGTAGGGTTAACCTTTCCACGCGAGCGGTCGAAGTCTGTGGCATGCACGTGGATGCACAATGGTTTGCCGCTCACCTGCTTGGCATGAATACCAGCGGGATAGGTAAGCCAGTCGTGGGCATGAATGATGTCAAACTCCTCGGTGCGTGCCACCTGTCCTGCAATAATCGAGTAGTTGTTGATCTCCTCGTGGAGGTTGGACGGATAACCGCCAGCAAACTCCATTGCTCCAAGGTCATTGACATGCATGTAGTTGAAATCAGCATAGATATGGTCGCGCAACTTGAAGTAGTAGTCGGGATCCATAACATTACCGATACGATTCTTTACATAGTCGTAGTCAACATCGCGCCAAGCGATAGGCACGGCATTCATGGCTACGATACGACAAGCAGACGTGTCCTCATCGCCAAAAGGACGAGGCAGACACAATACGGTCTCAATGTCGCCCTGGGCATAAAGTCCCTGGCTGATACCGTAGTTGGCAGTGGCAAGACCACCGAATACGTGAGGAGGATACTCCCATCCAAACATTAAAACTTTCATATCTCAGTCCTCCTTTCTTTATTTCTGGTAAACATTTTGCTGAGCCAGCATCTTGGAAGCACGCAGAATTTCTGCCACGTTCATGGCAAACGACATGGCACCGCGTCCGTGGAACGGTGGGTTGCCATCGAAGAGCTCTGAAATAGAACCGAGTGCGTGATATGACATCTCATCCTCGAAGCCCACGAGTTGACGCTCGATGAAGCTCAGACGGGTGTGCTTATACAACTTGATACATGCCTCGAAATAGAATCCCTCAAGCCAAGGCCAAGCCGTTCCCTGATGATAGGCATAGTCGCGTTGTGTCTGCTGACCTACATACATAGGATTGTATCCTCCACTCTTCGGAGACAGCGAGCGCAATCCCTTGGGAGTCAACAATTCGCGTGTACAGATGTCGAGCACGCCTCTCTTCTGTTCTTTGCTGAGCGGAGAATAATCGAACGCCACAGTGAACAGCATGTTAGGACGCACGCTCCAGTCAACCATGTTGCCATCTACATAATCATAGAGATAACCATACTCGTTGAGGAACGTGTTCACGAACGACTCACCAGCCACGTCGGCCAAGTCGTTGAGTTCGGCAGCTTCATCGGCACGTCCGTTATCGGTGGCAATAGACGCGCAGAACTTCAGCGCATTATACCATAGGGCATTAAACTCTACGATATATCCCGAGCGCGGAACCACCGGACGTCCGTTTGCAGTGGAGTTCATCCATGTAACAGCCTTGTCGCGACCATCGGCATAAAGCAATCCGTTGTCGTCAAGACGGAGGTTAGGATGACTGCCATCTATAATATAATGTATAATGTCCTCAAGAAGTTTGCCGTACATCTGCGAACACTTGTCCCTGCCCGCCGACTTGGCATACTGCTGTATTGCCCATATTGCCCAAAGGGGCACGTCGGGCTGCTCCATCTCGTAGATCTTCGCTGTGAGGGGCTTTCCTTCCATAAACTCCCTAAGTCCCTTCTCGGCAGTCTTCATCACCAATTCGAAATAGTCCTGCTCGTCGATGGCGAGTGTAAGACCAGGCAAGGCGATGAACGTGTCGCGTGCGCGGCACTTGAACCATGGATAACCTGCAAGAAGATAACGGTCGTCATTCTTCTCGCGTTTATGGAACTGATGGGCGGCATTCACCAGACAATGGAAGAAGTTATCACGAGGCGAGCGAGCCTCAACCTCCTTCTCAAACAAAGAACGAAGAGTAGTTGTCTTTATCTGCGAAGTTGATGCCGAGAATACGATGCTCTCTCCCTTCTTGATGTCCATCTCGAAATAGCCTGGCACATAAAGGTCCTCATTTGAGGCATAACCACGCTCTTGCTCCTTGGGATATTCCACTCCACGATACCAGTCGGGCTGGAACACAAACTGGTTTTTCTTGCTGAACTGCATGTAGAGGAAAGGATATCCGGCGTACATCTTGGTACGAATACCATTGTCAACCTCTTCGTAGGCACGACTCGCCGTTGAGTTCTCGTGAGTAAACTGGCGAACGCTCCTGAATGCCAAGAACGGACGGAAACGGAGAGTTGTGGCAGAATGGGCATCGACGAGGGTATAACGAATCAGAATGCGGTCCTCGTAGTGCTGGAATACCACTTCTTTCTTTAATATAACTCCACCTACGCGATATACTGTTGTAGGCACTTTGTCACAATCAAACTCTCGGATATATTTGTGACCTTTGGGGCTGTAATTATTGCCTTGATACTTGTGGAGACCGAGATTAAACTCCGCCCCATGTTGGATAACAGTTGGGTCGAGCGACGACAATAGAACATGGTTCTCGTCGTCGAGTTCAGGCACAGGTACGACTAACAGACCGTGATACTTGCGAGTATTACAGTCAACGATAGTCGAACAGGAGTATGCACCCGAACGATTCGTCCTAAGCAGTTCCTTGTGGAGGCTTTCCTCAAGGTTTGTCATTACAGCTTTTTCAAATCTTAAATAACTCATAGATTCCTGCTATTTGGTACAATTAGTTAGTTTCACGTTCAAAAGTACTCATTTTTATTCATCTGACCAAACAAATATGAGTTTTTTTTCATATTATACCTTTTTTTTAATGTTTTTGACATAGTTTTTGCTATATTTCTTTTGTTTTCGGAGGATTTTTTGTACTTTTGCATGCAGAAAAGATAATTATCAAGATAACAATGAAGGAACACCAAAGATATAACAAACTTCATGTTGCCAAGTCTATGACGGGCATTTGGGAGGCGATGACGGACGAACAGAAAAAGTTCCTTGTAGATAATATACTGATTCGTGAATACGGAAAAAACGAAGCCATCTATAGGGAAGACGAAGAACCGCAGTACCTGCTTTACGTTCTCGACGGTAAGGTCAAGGTGTATAAGACGGGCATGGCTGGCAAACAACAAATTATTAGAATGATCAAGCCAAAGGAGATGTTTGGCTATCGTGCTGCATTTGCCAGCGAGAAATATATCACGGGAGCCACTGCTTTCGAGAATACCACGTTATGCCAGATTCCCGTAGATGTTATCAAGAAGATTATTGTAGCCAATTCGATGGTAGGAGTGTTTTTCCTGAGGCGACTCGCCACTATGCTCGGCGGTGCCGACGCTCTCACTGTCACCTTGACCCAAAAGCATATCCGTGCTCGACTTGCCGAAGCAATTATCACAATCAAGGAAAAGTTTGGAGTGGAAGACGACGGCAAGACTCTTAATCTGGCCACAAGCCGTGAGGATATCGCCAACATATCATGCATGACCACCAGCAATGCCATCCGCACCCTCTCGGCCCTTGCACAGGAGGGAGTGATTAGTCTTGATGGACGATCGATAAAAATTGAAGACGAGGCGAAGCTACAGAGAATCTCTGATTTGGGATGATAAAGAATTAAGAATTAAAAATTAAGAATTAAAAATTAAGAATTATGGAATCAGGAAGTTTACCACCTCCTGCTCCACCGTTATCGCAAATGCCCCCTTGGCACTGCCGAGCATCCTGCCGTCGATACCAATCATGGCATGGGCGGCACTCTCAAATTCCACCTTACTTGTGCGATAAGGCATCACATTCTTGTGATTAAGGAATCGGCCTGTAAACAAGAGCCACAACCCGTGGAACAACTGGGTAATCTCGGGATGACTCACCACAGTAACATCCACCAGACCGTTATATGGCACGGCATTGGGCGTCTGTCCATATCCAGGTCCGCTCCCGATACATACGTTCATGAGTTTGCGCTCTATTTTGTCGGAATTGATTTTCACACTCATCTTATACTCCATCCTATGGAATAGCATAAGCAAGGCAGATACAACAAACGACAAAGTGCGCGAACCGAGAAGACTGCGCGTCTGGCGCCTCAGGTTCATTATGTCGGCTATGAGTCCCACATTCACGCAGTTGAGGAAATACCGGTGGCAGTTTTCCCCACGTTTGTTCACATATCTGATACATCCCAGGTCAACAGTGCGCACGCGATGGCCTACTATGGCATCTACCGAAGCCTCTATGTCACCATCACGCAATCCCCAGAACTTGGCAAAATCGTTAAGCACACCATTAGGGATAACACCTATTGATATGCTTTCGCGCTCCTCTCGGTTGATATGCATAAGACAATTCACGGCATCGTTGAGCGCAGAGTCTCCCCCGACGATGACAATCGTCTTGTATCCATTGTTGACGAGCATACGCACAAGGCGCTCCACACTTTCCGTCGATTCGCTCTGCACGAGGTCATATTCCACACCTCGTTCTTGGAGAACAGTCTCCAACTTTTCGCGATGCTTGCGCATTCTGCCACCGAATGTCTGTCGGGGACAATACAACACTCCCCATCTTGATGTATCTACTGCCATATTTTCTTTATCTCGTTAATCTTATCTTTCATAGGCAACGACGAGTCAATCCAGTGGATTGCCACACCACGCCTTTCCATTCCCCTAAACCATGTCATCTGTCGCTTGGCAAACTGATGTATGGCGATTTCGAGCAAGCGGAATGTCTCCTCAAAGTCACGCTGCCCTATCACATACTCCGTGACGTATTTATATTCAAGTCCGTAGTAAATCAAATCCTCGGGTGCCACACCGCTGTCAATAATACGCCTTATCTCGTCGGCCATGCCTTCGTCAAATCTGGCTTTCAGCCTGCGTGTTATTCTCTCGCGCCTCTGCTCCACGTCGATTTGCAATCCTATCACGAGCGAATCCACTGGTTGTATGTCCTCTGTTTCCTCGGGATGCTCGTCTTGATAGAGTTCAATCTCTATGGCACGGATAGCCCTCTTGGCCGTATCGACATCAGTGGTGTTATGCATTTTCTGCCCTTTCCGGCTCTTGATGCCATCCAGCATCTCGGTCAGTTCGGCAAGCGTCTTTCCCTCCAGGCTCTGCCTAAGCTGCTTGTTCTCAGGCACTGGGGCCATGCGATAACCTCTCAGCACCGCCTCAAGATAAAGCCCCGAGCCTCCACAAAGCACTGGAGTGACGCCTCTTCCCACAATATCGTCGTAGGCACGCATAAAGTCGCGCTGGTATTGATACACATTATATTTAGTGCCCGGCTCGACAATGTCTATGAGATGATAAGGCACACAGATGTCTCCCACCCTATAGTCGGCGAGATCCTTACCCGTACCGATGTCCATGCCGCGATACACCTGGCGCGAGTCGCCACTGATTATCTCGCCGTGGATGTCGGCAGCCAATGCAGCGGCAAGCGAAGTCTTTCCGCAAGCCGTGGGGCCCAATATCGTTATCATCTTCTTCATAGAGAAAAGAAAAAAGCTGCCCGACATGAAAGTGTCGGGCAGCCAATTAAATCTTTTTTGAGTTAATAGGATTAACCGTTAACCTTCTTCATGTGTGCGATGAGCTCGAGCACCTTGTTAGAGTAACCGATCTCGTTGTCATACCAAGATACAACCTTTACGAATGTATCGGTAAGAGCGATACCAGCCTTAGCGTCGAAGATAGAAGTGCGAGTGTCGCCGAGGAAGTCAGAAGAAACGACAGCGTCCTCAGTGTAACCGAGTACACCCTTGAGCTCGCCCTCAGAAGCTTCCTTCATAGCAGCGCAAATCTCCTCGTACTTAGCAGGCTTAGCGAGGTTGACAGTGAGGTCAACAACAGATACGTCGAGAGTAGGAACACGCATTGACATACCAGTCAGCTTACCGTTCAGCTCAGGAATAACCTTACCTACAGCCTTAGCAGCACCTGTAGAAGAAGGAATGATGTTGCCAGAAGCGGCACGACCACCACGCCAGTCCTTCATAGAAGGTCCGTCAACGGTCTTCTGTGTAG
>CALZMK010000111.1 GCA_945788545.1 uncultured Prevotella sp. | reverse complement strand
TGCCCGACTCGCGAATGCGCAGGCATGGTGCCGCCCATGGATACAACTTCAACAGCAGGGCGCGACAGATAAGCAGGAAGGACTTCAACGACTTCGACCTTATCGTCGTTATGGATCATGATAATTATAGGGCAGTGTCGTCGCTTGCCCCTACAGATAAGGCAATGGACAAGGTGGTGATGATGGCCGACTATCTGAGGCATCACCCAGGGAACGCGACAGTGCCTGACCCATATTACGGTGGCGACAAGGGTTTTGAACTTGTCATCGAATTGCTTGAGGACGCCTGCCGGCAGTTATACCTTGAGCAAGTCGGTGATGACCATGTCACTCACGTATAATCCATCGCGCGACAGACGGAGGCGGTCTTCTTCATTTATGAGAAGGCCGCTTTCTTCGTATTGGCGCGACTGGCTGAGCAGATAGTCGTGAAGTTCGGTGCCAATGCGTGATTGCAGTTGGCCGAGGTCTATGCCCTCACAAGTGCGCAATGAGAGCATCACCGTGTCGTTGTATCTCTCGGTGATGTCGAGGGTCTCGCGCTCGAATGGCAGATTGCCTTTTTCCACCTCTTTTATATATAAAGACAAGTCGGAGACATTCCATTGGCGGCTTGTTATGTCGTAGGAATGTGCCGCAGCCCCAATGCCCATATAAGGCGTGGAGTTCCAGTAGTTGCTGTTGTGAATGGCACGACGTCCGGGGAGGGCGAAGTTGCTTATCTCGTAGTGCTCATATCCGGCAGCGGCAAGACGGTCGATGAGTCGGTAGTACATGGCTCGTGTGAGTTCGTCGTCGGATTCATTCACCTTGCCCTCGTCGAGAAGGCGATAGAGTGGGGTGCCTTCCTCATAAGAGAGACAATAAGCCGAGAGATGTTCCACACCAAGGGCGATGGCTGCGGTTATGTCGTCGTCCCATTGCATGAGAGTCTCACCTGGGAATCCGTAGATAAGGTCGATGCTGATATTGTTGATGCCGGCCTGACGGAGTGTGTTGACAGCCTTGCTGACATCCGATGCACTATGTCGGCGGCGGAGAAAACGAAGTCGGGAGTCGTCGAAGGTCTGTGCCCCCATACTCACACGATTGACGGGAAGAGAGGCAAGCAACGAGGCAAACTCGGGCGTGACGTCGTCGGGATTGCACTCGATGGTCACTTCGGTGGCGTGCGAACAGTCGATATGCTCAAAAAGGCGTTGGAGTTGTTGTGGGGACAACGTGCTTGGAGTGCCGCCTCCGAGATACACAGTCTGCCATTCGTGGGTGCAATAATCGGAGCGCATGTCAAGCTCGCGGCATAGTGCCGACACATATTTTTCCGCCATATCCGAGGAGGTGGTGGAATAGAAGGCGCAATAGATGCAACGCGACTTACAAAAGGGAATATGAACGTATAAACCAGCCATTTTATCTGAAATTTGCTGCAAAAGTACTAATTTTGTTTAATAAATCAAACATTTTTGCCTATTTTGTTTGCGTATGTCGCAAAAAATGTCTAATTTAGTCGCCGTAATAACTTAGAACCTTTATAGTATTCACTAAAAACGTAAAAAGATATGAAAGTATATCAGACGAGTGAAATCAAAAACATTGCACTGATTGGCAGTGCGGGTAGCGGCAAGACAACACTTGCCGAGTCAATGCTTTATGAGGCCGGCATCATCAAGCGCCGTGGCTCAGTGGAAGCTAAAAATACAGTGAGCGACTATTTCCCCGTTGAACAGGAATATGGTTACTCCGTGTTCTCAACCGTGTTCCATGTGGAGTGGAACAACAAGAAGCTCAACATCATCGACTGTCCGGGTTCGGACGACTTCGTGGGCGGTGCCATCACTGCGCTCAACGTTACCGACCAGGCCGTGGTGCTGATCAACGGACAATATGGTCCAGAGGTGGGAACACAGAACAACTTCCGCTATACCGAGAAGTTGAAGAAACCGGTTATCTTCTTGGTTAACCAGTTGGATAGCGACAAATGCGACTTTGACAATATCATATCCACCATGCAGGAAATCTACGGACCGAAGTGCGTGCAGATACAGTATCCTATCTCTACAGGTCCTGGATTCAACTCGCTCATCGACGTGCTGCTCATGAAGAAGTATTCATGGAAGCCCGAGGGTGGAGCACCTATCATCGAAGATATCCCAGCCGAGGAAATGGACAAGGCCATGGAGTTGCATAAGGCTCTTGTGGAGGCTGCTGCCGAGAACGACGAAGGCCTGATGGAGAAATTCTTCGAGGAAGAGACTCTGACAGAGGACGAACTGCGCGAGGGTATCCGTAAGGGACTCGTTACTCGCTCGATATTCCCCGTGTTCTGCGTATGTGCAGGCAAGGATATGGGTGTTCGCCGTCTGATGGAGTTCTTGGGCAATGTTGTGCCGTTCGTGAGCGAGATGCCAAAGATTCACAATAC
Organism: uncultured Prevotella sp.; assembly: GCA_945788545.1. The sequence continues at coordinate 3,538 of CALZMK010000111.1, read as the reverse complement.
ACGTGGAGAAGAGGTGGCTGCCGATAGCAATGGTCCCACATCTCTCTATTTCTTCAAGACAGGAATGGAGCCCCACATCGGTGAGGTGTCTTATTTCAAGGTGATGAGCGGAAAGGTGAAGGCTGGTGCCGACCTGTCGAATGCCGACCGTGGTTCGAAGGAGCGCATAGCTCAGATTTACGCATGTGCAGGAGCCAATCGTCTGCCTGTTGACGAACTATGTGCCGGCGACATTGGTTGTACGGTGAAGCTGAAGGACGTTAAGACAGGTAATGCCCTCAACGAGAAGGACTGCGATTGGAAATATGATTTCATCAAGTATCCTAACTCTAAATATTCTCGCTCTATCAAGGCTGTCAACGAGCAGGAGATGGAGAAGCTGATGGCTGCCCTCACCAAGATGAGACAAGAGGACCCGACATGGGTCGTTGAGCAGTCGAAGGAGTTGAGACAGACCATCGTTCACGGACAGGGTGAATTCCACCTTCGCACACTGAAGTGGCGTCTTGAGAACAACGAGAAGATACAGGTGAAGTATGGCGAACCGAAGATTCCCTATCGCGAGACTATCACCAAGCAGGCTCGTGCCGCCTATCGCCATAAAAAGCAGTCGGGTGGTGCCGGACAATTTGGTGAGGTTCACCTGATTGTAGAACCATATGCCGACGGAATGCCCGATCCTACAGTGTTCAAGTTTGGCGGACAGGAGTTCCGCATGAACATCAAGAGCCGTGAGGAGATCGACCTGGAGTGGGGCGGTAAGCTCGTGTTCATGAACTCGGTTGTTGGTGGTGCCATCGACACACGATTCATGCCAGCCATCCTCAAGGGTATCATGGAGCGCATGGAGCGCGGACCATTGACAGGCAGCTACGCTCGTGATGTGCGTGTGATTGTATATGACGGAAAGATGCACCCCGTTGACTCCAACGAACTCTCGTTCATGCTGGCTGCACGCAATGCCTTTGCTGCCGCATTCAAGGATGCAGGACCGAAGATCCTCGAGCCTATCTACGACCTTGAGGTGTATGTGCCCGCCGACTTCATGGGCGACGTTATGAGCGACCTCCAGGGACGCCGTGCCCTCATCATGGGTATGGACAGCGAGGCTGGTTATCAGAAACTGCAGGCGAAGATTCCTCTGAAGGAACTCTCCAACTACAGTATCGCACTGAGTTCAATCACCGGTGGACGTGCTTCGTTCACAACCAAGTTTGCAAGCTACGAACTTGTTCCGAACGATATCCAGCAGCAGCTCATTCAGGAGCATGAGGCTGAGGAAAGCGAGGAATAAGCGACTCAGAAGATATTTTTATGGTCAAGGAGCGTCCAGCATTTTTCTACATACTCGCCTTGGTTACAGGAGTCCTTCTGTATGCCGAATGGCCTTTTTTAGCTGGCATCCTTGACCTTTTGACAATCGCCGTTGCAACCATTGTGGTTGCGGCGGCGATTAGTTTTTTTGCTTATCGTGCAGGACTGCGCAACGCATTGTTAACCATGGCTATGATGGCGTCGGGATTGCTTTGTGGCAGTGTCTTGTGTGCCGTACACGACAGATTATCCGATGGTGGCGACACTGAGTGGATGGCAGATGTATCCAAGGGGGCTGCAGCTGTGAGGGAAAAGGTGACGGACATATACATAGCCAACGGACTGGAAGGCGACGAACTGGCTGTGGTGTCGGCGATGACACTTGGCGAGAAAAGACATATCGACCGCAGTCTGCGCAACGAATATTCGAGGGCGGGAGTGGCTCATGTCCTTGCCTTGTCGGGCACACATCTTGCCATTCTGTATTTCGTATTGATGCTATTAGTGGGGAAGGGTAGTGTGGCGTCACGTTTTGTTGTGGTTGCCACTATATGGGGCTATGTGGTGATTGTGGGAATGCCTGTGTCGGCGGTTAGGGCTGCAATGATGCTAAGCATGTTCACCCTTGCCGACGTGATGAGGCGTGGCTACGACCGTATGGACGTGCTCGTGACTGCCATTATGCTAATGATGCTTGTCAATCCAAGGGTTGTCTTTGATGTCGGTTTTCAACTATCGGTAATGTCTGTGGGGGCTATTATTGTCATCTGTCCCTTGCTCAACGGTTTGTTGCCGCCGGAATTCCACTCGCGTCATCACCATTTATTCAAGTTATGGAGTATGGTGTCTGTGGGTGTGGCGGCACAGATTGGTACGGCTCCCCTTGTGGCTTATTATTTCCACAGCCTTCCGTGTTGGTTTGTCATCTCCAATCTCATCGCCATACCATTGACAACAATATTGCTATATGGAGCGCTGACGGTGGTGGTGGTGTGGCCTCTGCCGTTGATTCAGTTATGGGTGGTGAAAGCCGTGGGCTTTATTGCATGGGTGCTGAATGTCACCCTCGGATATATCTCCCAATTGCCATTGGCGGCAGTAGAGGGCATCAATCTGTCGGTGCTTCAGGTGATAATATGCTATATAATCATAGCAGTCTTGATAAAGATAATTGCATATATGCAAGTAAAAGTATAGAATTATGTTAAATAAGTAAAATTGCCAAGAAATAATTAACTAAATTAGACCAACTTATTAAAATTTGACGTAATTTTGCAGCCATGAAGAAGTCAACGATTTGGATTATAGCAATAATAATGGGATTCTCGTTCCTCGCACTGCTTTATCTGCAGTTGTCGTACATCGAGGAGATGGCGAAGATGAAGAAGGAACAGTTTGACGAGTCGGTCAACAGGAGTCTCTATCAAGCATCGAGAAACCTCGAGGTTAACGAGACCTTGCGCTATCTTGAGAAGGATGTCAATGAGACGGAGCGTAGGGCATTCCGACAGGACTCGGTGTCGTCGCATGGCGATCTTAACGGTGGTGTGGTGCAACATTCCCACCAGTATGCTGTAGCAGGTAAGGATGGTACGATATACTCATCATTCCAGTTGAAGACAATCACCACCAAACCGTCCACCATTCCCAAGGCGATGATATTGAGGTCGGACAAGAATTCAATCAGCGAGGCCTCGAAGTCGTTGCAGGAGATTGTGAGGAACAGATATGTATATCAGAAGGCGTTGCTCGACGAGGTGGTGTATAACATATTATATACAGCGAGTGAGAAACCGCTCAGGGAGCGCATCAACTTCAAGTTGCTCGACCAAGACATAAGGGCGGAACTGCTGAACAATGGTATCAATATACCTTATCACTTCACGGTATCTACGGCCGATGGTAGGGAGGTGTACCGTTGTCCCGACTACACCGAGGACGGACTGCCCTACACCTATTCTCAGGTGCTCTTCCGCAACGACCCTTCGTCGAAGATGGGTATTGTGAGAATCCACTTCCCCGACATCAACGGATATATATATTCAAGTGTCCGCTTTATGATTCCCTCGGTGGTGTTCACAGTCGTCTTGCTCATCACCTTCATATTCACGATAGTAGTGATATTCAGACAGAAGAGATACAACGAGATAAAGAATGACTTCATCAACAACATGACCCACGAGTTGAAGACGCCAATAGCAAGTATCTCACTTGCAGCACAGAT
>CALZMK010000110.1 GCA_945788545.1 uncultured Prevotella sp. | reverse complement strand
AGTGTGCCAAAGCAACTGCTCGGTTCATCGCACGCATACACCGAGGACACCCAAACCAATTGGAACGGTGTCATCGGGAAGATGTATCTCGAAGCCAAGGAATCGCCTGTCACAATAAAGAGCATCCGCACATCTCCAATCGCATCAAAAAACAAGGTGAACATTGAGATAAGGCTCGAGGGCAATCCCAAGCAAAAATATAAAGTAAAGATTTCCTTCAGTGACAAACAGAAGAAAGGCAAAGAGATTGACATTACACGCAGTGGTATTAGTCAGCGAACCATTAACGAAGACGGTACGACTACGCTCTTTTACACGTACAACCTCGGTGAAAACGCGAAAAAATGGAGCGAACATACACCACAACACCTAAACAAGGTGAAGGTGAGAGTGGAATGTAAGGGCAAGTCGGACGAGATGACCACCACCTTCGCCCTTTGCGACTTCAAGGCAGAGGGAAATCATTTCACCGTAAACGGACGCAAGACATTCCTGCGCGGAAAGCACGATGCCTGCGTATGGCCCTTGACAGGACACGTTGCTATGGGTTATGACGAGTGGTATAATTATCTCAAGACATGCAAGCAATATGGCATCAATCATGTGCGTTTCCACTCATGGTGCCCACCTGAGGCTTGCTTCGAAGCTGCCGACAATCTCGGCATCTATCTCCAACCCGAACTCCCGATATGGGGAGGCTTTGACGAGAAAGACGAATGGCTCACATCCTATCTGAGAGACGAGGGAAGAAAGATAATCGAGACATACGGCAATCATCCGTCATTCGTGATGATGGGTCTTGGCAATGAACTATGGGGCAGTACGGAACTGATGGCGGACTACGTCAACGACTTCCGGAAAATAGACGGAAATTGCGAAAAGTCGGGTGACGGTGACGCTACACGACGTCTCTATACCTTTGGCTCTAACATGTATCTCGGATATAAGGGAGTACTCGATGGAATGGACTATTTTACCACTTGTCGCATTGGCGGTGAGGCATGGGGAGAGTATAACACCCACGTGCGTGGTTCCTTCTCATTCTGCGACGCATTCGACGGAGGACTCATCAATCACGAATATCCCAACACTACCACTAATTTCGAAAAGGCGATTGCCGGAAGCAAGGTGCCTATTATCAGTCATGAGACGGGACAATTCCAAACCTATCCCGACTATAATGAGATTGAGAAATATCGCGGTGTGTTGCGACCTGACAACATGAGAATATTCCGTCAACGACTAAAGGATGCCGGTATGTTGTCACAGGCAAAGGATTTCCATGAGGCCTCAGGCAAATGGTCGGCAGAACTGTATAAAGCCGACATCGAGATGGACCTTAGGACAAGGAACATGGCAGGATTCCAACTGCTCGACATTCAAGACTATCCAGGACAAGGGTCGGCATACGTAGGTATTCTCGACGCATTTATGGACAGTAAGGAGATTGTGGATGCCAAGAGATGGAGACAGTGGTGTGACAAGGTGGTGCCAATGGCCGAACTGCCTCGACTCACATATAGCGAGGGCGACACCATCACATGGAAGTGCATTATCGCAAATTATGCTGCATCCGACTCCATTCTCGAAGGAAGAACGATGAAATGGGTGTTTTTGAGTGATAAAAACATCGTTTTGGCACAAGACAGTATAAAGCTCGGCAATGTGAAAGCCGGAGTTTTAGACGTGTCATGCGACTCAGTAGTGGCACGCCTTGGCAAGACGAGAAAGGCAGAAAAGGTGAAGTTGGCATTGTCTATCGTCGATACACCTTATCATAATGACTACACCTTGTGGATATATCCCGACTATGACATGGACAAGCAGTTGGGGACACTCTCAAAGGGAATTGTCATTGCCGACACTCTTGACGAAAGCGTAATGAAGAAGTTGAAGAATGGAGCCAAGGTGTTACTCATGCCAAAGAAGGGAATGTATGCCGACCAAACCGTAGGTGGCTTGGTGCAGACAGACTACTGGAACTACCGTATGTTCAAGACAATTTCCGAAAACAACAAGAAACCCGTTTCTCCCGGCACACTCGGTTTGCTTGTCAACGAGATGGACCATCCTTTGTTTAGGTTATTCCCTACAGACAAGCACACCAACTGGCAGTGGGCATCCATTGTGCATGAGTCACGCCCGTTGGTGATGGACAAAATGCCAGAAGGTTATCGTCCATTGGTGCAGGTGATCGACAATGTTGAGCGCAACCATCGCCTTGCCTTATTCTTTGAGACAAACGTAGGTAAGGGACGAGTGTTCGTGTGCATGAGCGACTTGACCGAGACACAGCAATATCCAGAGTCACGTCATCTGTTAAGAAGCATTCTCGAATATATGCAAAGCGAGGATTTCAAGCCCGCCACCACTCTCCTACCCGATGACTTCGGTCGTTTCTTCACCGAAAAGGCTCAGGAAAGTAATGTGAGCGAACTGCGAAACATATCTTATGAATGAAGAGTGAAGAATGAAGAAGTTGCTACCGCGATAATGTCCGCGATAACGTCCGCTGTAGGGTCTTACCTCGTGTAAGACCGCCCGTCGTATGGATTCGGTCTTACACGAGGTAAGACCCTACAGAAGACAGAGTGAATGCGATTATCATCAAAGTCTATAATAAATAAAGGCAGTCAAGTAATGACTGCCTTTATTTATTTCTTCTTTCGTGGTTTTCTCATTGCCCAACCTTCCTCACTGAAATCGGGTTCCTCGCCCTTGAAATCATTATTGCCGTTCTTGAAGAACTGGCGCCAATCACCAGTCTCTGCTGGCATATCCATGTGCTTCTTTGATTTCTTCGGAGTATGAGCTTTCTTTGCTGTTGGGGTCTTTTCAACATTCTTTCTGCCATGTCCTTTCTCGTCGGCATCATTGCATCTCACCTCACGACCTTTATACACTGTTCCATCGAGGGCACGCATCACTTTCTGAGCGTCTTTCTCCGGCACTTCTATGTATGAGAACTTCTTCAAAAGGTCGATATGTCCAACAGCCTGCCTACCCTCAACATGCTTATTGATATATTGCATCACCTCGCCAGGATAGAAACCGTCATCCTTGCCAAGGTTGATGAATAGGCGGCGAAAACCAGCCTCAGCCCCCCTCCGTCTCCCCCGAGGGGGAGTGTTGCTGCGCTCACCACGATCGCCCTTACCTCTGCGTTTATCAGAAGTCTCCCCCCGGGGAGATTTAGAGGGGGCTTCAATCTCGGGTGCATCGGCATAATAGGCAAGGAATTTGCCGAACTCCATGCTCACAATCTTCTTAATCAGGTCTTCCTTGTCCATAAACTCGAAGTAGCGGTTGATGTCGGACATGAAGGGATCGATTTCCTCGTCGTTGACATCAGTCTTCACAATCTGGTCCATCACCTTATAGAGCTGCTTTTTGCAAATCTCCTTGGCAGATGGGATAGCCCCCTCAACAAAACTCTTTCCTATCTCCTTCTCGATGGCACGCATCTTGTGCTTCTCGCGAATGTGCATGATGGAAATAGATGTTCCCTTCTTGCCTGCACGACCAGTACGACCACTGCGGTGGGTATAGCTCTCGATATCGTCGGGGAGACCATAGTTGATAACGTGAGTAAGGTCATCTACGTCAAGTCCTCGGGCAGCCACATCTGTTGCAACGAGGAGTTGGGTGAGGTGCTGGCGGAACTTCTGCATAGTAAGGTCGCGCTGCTGCTGACTGAGATCGCCATGCAGACTCTCGGCATTATATCCATCGTGAATCAGTTTGTCGGCAATCTCCTGAGTCTCGAGTTTAGTGCGGCAGAAGATAATTCCAAATATTTTAGGGTTAAAATCCACAATTCGCTTTAGGGCAAGATACTTGTCCTTAGCATGTACCATGTAATAGATATGGTTTACATTCTCAGCTCCCTCATTACGACTTCCCACCACAATTTCCTTGTATTCGCACAAGTAGCTCTTGGCTATACGCTCAATCTCGCGACTCATAGTTGCCGAGAAGAGCAGTGTATTGCGGTCCTTGGGCACGCCCTCGAATATCTCGTTGATACTTTCAGTGAAGCCCATATTGAGCATCTCGTCGGCCTCATCGAGCACCACGTTATATACCTTTTCAAGATTTGCCTTGCCACGGTTCATAAGGTCGATGAGTCGTCCCGGGGTGGCAACAATCACCTGTGCCCCATGGCGCAAGGCACGGATCTGGTTTTCGATGGATGTTCCTCCATAAACGGCAACAATGTTTATGCCATTCATATACTTGGAGAAATCCTTCAGGTCGTCGGCAATCTGCAGACAGAGTTCGCGGGTGGGACTGAGGATAAGAGCCTGAGTGTCACGACTTGACGGGTCGAGACGCTGCAATACGGGAATACCGAATGCGGCAGTCTTACCCGTACCGGTTTGTGCCAGTGCGATTACATCGTTGTTACTTCCAAGCAAATAGGGAATGACTTCCTCCTGTACGGGCATCGGACTCTCAAAGCCCAATTCCGTGATAGCGCGGCGAATCTCTTCGCTGACGCCCAATTCTTCAAATGTTTTCAATGAAATAAAATATAAATTACGTAATTTTCGGGTGCAAAGTTACAATAAAATCCCTATATTACCAAATATTTTTTGTTAAATACGAACACTTTTCCATTCATCTTATTCTGAATCATCCGATTGGTTATCGTCAAAACCATCAGGCCATGGCCATTCCATATTCCCATGACCTACCAACTCTGCCCATGGAGTGGCAAGTTTCTCATCCTGATCCTCTTGGTCTTTTTTCTTTGTCCAAAACTGTCCCATAAGCCACTTACTTTTTAAAGTTCTTGTCAAAAAACTCCAATACTCTCTGCTGCAATGCCTTACCGCAGGAATGTGGAACATCCCAAAGTTCGGTTTCAAGTTCGGAGTCCACATTCTGACTTCGCCATACGTCACGCATGATATTAAATGCCGACAACGAACCATCGATTGGGAATAGATGGTCGCGTGTCCCATTAATGAAAAGCATCGGTTTGGGACAGGCAAGCGAGGCAATGTGGGGATAGTCGAGCCACTGGCGAAGAGCGGGAATACAATTGGCAAAACCGCCATATTCACGTTTCTTGTCCTTCACTGACATCTGCACATCCGTTGTTGTCATCCAACATATTGAGGCAGAAGCAGCAATCTTGTCGCTCAAGGCAGCAAGCATCCATGCCCTATAAGCCCCCATAGAGCAACCCATGCAACCGATTCTACTCTTGTCAACCTGGGGAAGAGAAGCGAGGAAATCCGTTCCCGAAATATCGTCGTATGTCATAAAGGCAGACATATCACGCCCCAACATCATCATATTACCACATATTATGTCATATTTACTGCGGTCAACACCCTCCTCTCTACCGCGTTCACCCCACATTGGAGCATCTGTAGAGAACACAACATAACCATTACGGGCGAAATAATCTCCGGCATATTGTCCATCATATAATTTGTCAACCCAATTATCTGCATCATTTACCACCGCTGTATCCACATCAAAGGGGCGCACCATTTTCTCCTTTCCAATATACAAATGTCCACCATGATCATGAAGCATATTCACTGCGGGAAACGGCCCTTTGCCATAAGGAATAAGAAGATATGCCGAAATACGCGAATAGGCATTGACATTGAAAAGGATTTTCCTTGCGATATATCCCTCACGTCTCTCCTCGCCCATCACCTGATAATTAAATCCGTCAGCTTGTTTCGGCGGAGTCATCATACATTCGAGCACCTTTGCTTTGGCAACAGATTTCCACTCGGAAAAGTTATTGACATCACTGTTTCCCCAAGCAAGAGGATAGGTCAGTTCCTTCTTCAACTGCTCGACATAGCAAGGCAAGTCGAAGGTAAACTCATAGTTTTCCCTCTTCTGCAGTTGAGTCTTCTTCTTTTGTTGAGCAAAGACAATAGTAATATTGACAAGCAATATTATCACCAAGACTACACACCTTTTATAATATATA
>CALZMK010000109.1 GCA_945788545.1 uncultured Prevotella sp. | reverse complement strand
TATACTGCTCGATGACAGCTCCCTGTCCACGACTACCGATGTTCCATGAGTTGAGCACCTGCTGGTTGCCCGGACCGCCATACTGATACATGATGACAGGATAGCGCTTCGAGGCATTAAAGCCCGCAGGCTTGATCATCCATCCATTGAGTTTCACGCCCTCAGAGGTGGTGAATGAGAAGAGTTCTTTTGTTCCCGTCTCATAATTAGCCCACTTCTCCTTGAGTGCCTTGTTGTCGATCAATGTGGCGGTTTGCTTGCCGCCCACGGTGTTGAGGGTATATGTGAGGGGATTGTTGAGGTCGCTCCACACATTGATGAAATACTTGTAGTTGGCACTGAAGATGGCACTGTTCTGACCGGCCTTCTGTGTGAGTCGCTCACTCTTTCCGTTGGCACGCGCCACAAACACCTGTTTGTCGGTGGCTCCGTCGGGGTTGGCGGCATAATACACGTCGCCCGTGGCTGCGTCAACGCCATATACGTCGAGCACCTCATATTTTCCTGTTGTCACGCGACGCTTCAACTGGCCCGTGAGGGTGTAGAGATAGAGATGGTTGAATCCATCGCGCTCCGAGGGCAGGAGGATATAGTTGCCCACGATGCGTGTGTCCTGTATCGCAGCCTCCTTGATATACTTATCGACCTTGTCGGTTACAACCAGTTTGGCAAGTGTAGAGAGTGGATTTACCATATATATAGAAAGGTTGTCCTGATGGCGATTCAGTGTGAACACTGCCACCTTAGAGGCATCCTCGGTAGAGGCAATGCGGGGGATATATCCATCGGCATCCACGGGCACGTCGAGCTTGCGAGCCTGATGCGACTTGATGTCATAGCTCCAAACCGACACCTTGGAATTGTCCTCGCCTGCCTTGGGATATTTATAGGTATAAAGCCCAGGATAGGTGGCGTATTCATCCATGTCGGGATGACTGCCACGGAAGAGTTGCATGGAATACTGCTTCACATGCGACTCGTCGTATTTTATCCAGCATATCTGCTTACTGTCGGCAGTGAACACCATCGACGTGTTGGTGGAGAATTCCTCCTCATACACCCAGTCGGGCACGCCGTTGATAATCTCATTAAACTTTCCGTCCTTGGTCACCTGACTCTCGGCATTGTCATAGAGCAGTTTGACAAGGTGAATGTTATTCTCCCTTACGAAGGCAATCATTGTTCCGTCGGGCGAGAAGACGGGTGTCTGCTGAGGACCCGCGAGCGAGAGTGCCACCATCTTATTGTTGCGCACGTCGAAGATATAGTATTCGGCGGTGAAGGAGCGGCGGTATATCGGTTTGGTGGCGGTTTGGATTAGGATATTGCGCCCGTCGGGACTGACGATATATCCATCCACTCCGTCGATACGGATCTTAGGGCCACGCACATTGTCGAGGTCGAACACTGTGGATACCTCCTTACCGGTCTTGAAGGAGTATTTCACGATTTTTCTTTTGTCCTTGGAGATTTGCATATATGTCTCGCCATCGCTGGCGGGTTTGACTGCGGCGAGGCGTTCGCCATAGAAATCTCCGTTTGAGATACTCTTGAGGTCGAGTTTCTCTTTTGCATTAATTGTTGACATTGTCATCATTGATAATGCGAATAAAAGGATTATTTTTCTCATTATTTCCATCGTTTTTCGTATTTTGTCTGCAAAGTTATCATATTTTTCTAAACTTTGCAAAGAATTTGTGTTATTTTATTATATTTTTCGTATCTTTGCAAACGAGTTGCAGAAAAATGAAGAAGAGATATAATGACTATGGGACATGGATAAGGGAACAGTTTCCCTTCCGAGTGCAAAAGATTTCAGTGGATGCCGGATTCAGCTGCCCAAACAGGGACGGCAAAGTCGGCAGGGGCGGTTGCGTGTTCTGCGACAACAGGACATTCAACCCCGCATACTGTGAGCGCGAGAAAAGCATAACCGAACAAATCATCGCCGGCAAGGAGTTTTTCAAAAGGAAATATCCCGACATGAAATATCTTGCGTATTTCCAGGCTTATAGTAATACCTATGCCGACGTGGAAACACTGAAGCGACGATATGAGGAGGCGCTCAGCGTGGAGGATGTTGTGGGAATAGTCATCGGTACGCGTCCTGACTGCGTGCCTGACGACACCCTCGACTATCTCGACAAACTCAACCGACAGACCTTCATGATTGTGGAATACGGTATCGAGTCGGCGAATGACGAGACGCTGAGAATCATCAACCGGGGACACTCGTTCGAATGTTCGGCGGATGCCGTGAGACGTACTGCCGATAGGGGAATCATCACCGGTGGACATGTCATCATCGGATTGCCAGGCGAAGGTCCCGAGGAATGTCTGCGCCAGGCGGACATCATCTCATCACTGCCTCTGAACATACTCAAACTCCATCAGATGCAGGTGGTAAAAGGAACACGCCTCGCCGAGATGAATCCTTATATATATAATAAGGTGGAAGACTATATACGGCTCGTGGCGGAGTATATATCAAGACTGCGACCCGACCTCATACTGGAACGATTCGTGTCGCAGTCTCCCAAGGGGATGGTGATTGCCCCGTCGTGGGGACTGAAAAACCACGAGTTCACCAATCTTCTCGACAACTATCTTCGAGAGCACGATATCACACAGGGGTGCTCGATGTCGCGCTTCCAGTCCTTGAGATAGTCAAAGAATGCCTTGGCGGAATGTATTCCCTCGGGGAATGTCTCGTTGTCGGAGGCAAAGGTGATGTGATAGCGCATCGAGGTGGCGATGTTGCCCACAACAAAGGGATAGTTGCTCTTGTCGGCGGGTAATTCGCTTATCACATTTGTCGAGGGCAAACAAATGCCAAGTCCTACAGTCTCACGCTTATGTCCCACAGAGTCCTTGGCTGACACGGGCCAGTCGGTACCCCAACAGCCTCGCAATCCTCTTCCGTCGGAATACTCGCTCGACTGCTTTACATTCACCAATCCTGTTGATAACTGCAAACGTGAGGCGTCGCGCGAGAAGAGGATATCCACCTGACAGTCGCGCCTTCCGGCATAGAGGGTGTAATATGTTGTCATGTCGATACGCTCGTCGGGAGTGCATGTGTCGGGATAACGGGGATTCCATCCCTTGTCCACCACCTTAACTACGGTGCGCAGCGGACCGCGTGACACAACAGACAATGTGCGGCTCTCCACATCCTGCAGCATCTGCATCGCACCCTTGTTCCATCCTCGCATGGCACCCACACCGAAGGTCTTGCCCACCCACAGCACGTCGTCGCCATATCCTGTGGCTTTCTGCAATGAGTCGGGATAGAACTGGGTGTCGCGCAATTCCAAGCCGCGGCGATACTTGCCATATATATCCACCGTCTGACGCTCGTCGAAGTAGATACGGTATGCCACCATGTCGTTCTCAAACGCCGGACCGTGATGATGCAGCATCCAATAGGGGTTGGTGCCGTTATCCACGGTGAGACTGCTGATATACAGGTCTTGCTTGTTGCTGATCTTGATTTTCTTGTTGGTGAGCATCATCTCGGCATACACCTGAGGCGTGTATGCTCGCGGCTGTCCCTCGTTGCTCAGTGTCACCGAGTAGTCGAGGGTCTTCTTGCCTCCTATCTCGGCGACGATGAACGATAGACATTCATACCTGCCGTCGTTGTCGAGATCATCCAACTGACATGGCTGTTCCTCGCCACGTGAGTCAACCACAAGGGCAGAGCGAACGGGCGACTCCAACTGGATTGTTACGGGTACGGCGGTGCGACGTACGGACAAGGGATTGCTTACCGACACCTTGAGGGTGGTCTGTGCCTGGGCAACTAATGCTGCCAAAAGGACGAGAAGTGAGAATAGTGTTTTCTTCATCATTACTTATTGTTTGTTTTTTGTCGCTACAAAATTACACAATTTTTATAGTTTGTGCAAAAAAAATAGGCAAAAACGATGTTTTTTAGACTTTTATTTATCTTTTTTAGGTTAAAATTTGGTTATTACAACGAAAATTATTATTTTTGCACGAGTTTTTAACAATAGACAATAAAAATAGAGACACTTTGAACAAGTTTTATCTCATAGTTGCACTCATACTGATGCTCTGTATCGGTTGCGAATGGCGCCTGAAACCCAACAACGGGGATTCGGGCGACGAATTTGCCGTGGAGCGCTATGACAGAGTGCAGAGCCTATATCTCACCACCGGAGACTTCTCTGCATTGCAGCAGATGAGCACCAACTATCCCATTCAGACAAGAACGCTGATTGAGGACGTGCTGAAGATAGGTAATGTCAACGACCCAGAGATAAACTCCAAGTTCCTGAATTTCTATCAGGACACCACCCTCCAGACTATCATCAACGAGGCAGAACAGCAATATGCCAACATGGACGACATCAACAAGGACTTTGACAAGGCATTCGGCAATCTAAAGAAATTGTTGCCCGGCATAAAGACTCCCACGGTGTATGCACAAATCGGTTCGCTCGACCAGAGTGTTATCGTTGGTGAAAACACCATAGGATTCAGTCTTGACAAATATCTCGGAAAGAACTATCCCCTCTACGAGAAGTTCTATCCCGAACAGCAGCGCACCCTGATGACACGACAGATGATCGTGCCCGACTGCATCCTCTTCTATATCCTCAGCCTCTATCCCCTGCCCCACGACAACAAGGCCACGCAATTGCAGTGTGACCTGCACATGGGCAAGATTCAGTGGATAGTGAACAAGGTGACGGGCAAGAGGGTGTTCGGAAATAAATATGTGGCAATGGTGGCGCGCTACATGAAAAGGCATAAGGGTGCCACGGAGCACGAACTGCTCACACTGCCAATCACCAACGACCTGTCAGACTGACCTGTCACTCTCGGCCAGACAAGCTGTCCCAGGTCTTTTTCCCCTTTGCATAGTATTGCCAAAGTATCGAGATATCCACACGTCCTGGTTCGGATGCCGTGCGGCGTGACTGTTGTATGCGCTTGCGGTCGGCGGTAAAGTCGGCTTTCCATTTGTTGAAAGCCTTTCGTCCGCGTATCACTGCCTTGAAGTCGCCCACATTCCTTTGCAGTATCAACATCTGCAGTGCTGCCACATAATCAAGAACACATCGTATCATCATCACCTTTCGCAAATCCCTATCGGGCAGGCATTTATACAGCATGGTGAGGTTGTTGCGGAAATTGAGGAAGGTCTTCATCGGGTTGGCCTTAGGCAATGTTCCTCCTCCCACATGATACACATGACTTTGTGGCAGGCAATATATCTTTCTACCGGCGATGGAGAGGCGCCAGCAGAGGTCGATTTCCTCGTTGTGGGCAAAGAATCGCCCGTCGAGTCCGTCCTGCTGCCAATAGTCGGCCGAGCGGATGAGGAGTGCCGCCCCCGTGGCCCAAAGTATCTCCATCGGAGTGTCGTATTGTCCGTGGTCCTTCTCCACGGTATCGAAGATTCGTCCACGGCAGAAGGGATATCCATATCTGTCGAGCATACCTCCGCATGCTCCGGCATATTCAAAGCTCTCGGGGTCATGCTCGGAGAGGAGTTTTGGTTGGCATGCCGCCACCTCGGGATGTGCGTCCATAAATGCCACCATCGGTGTCAACCAGTCGCTATCGACCCTGATGTCGGAGTTGAGCAGCACATAATACTCCGCCTCCACCTGTCTGAGTGCCTGGTTATATCCCTCGGCAAAACCGTAGTTCTTGTCGAGGATGATGAGTTGAACGTCGGGATGGTGTTGGCGCAGATAGTCCACAGAGCCGTCGGTCGAGGCATTGTCTGCCACTATCACCTCGGCTTCTCCCTTATATTTCTTCACGCAGTCGAGATATGTCTTCAACATCCTCTCGCCATTCCAGTTCAATATTACAATCGCAGTCTTCATTATTATCCACATATTATCACTGATTAACATAGATTTTATTTTAGGCACGGAAATCCACGGCTTTTTCAAAGACACGGCTTTAGCTCCGCATCACTTTAATTTTTTAATCTTTTAATTTTTTAATTCT
>CALZMK010000108.1 GCA_945788545.1 uncultured Prevotella sp. | reverse complement strand
GCAATAACCGCGATATCCGCAATAACCGCGATTTCCGCAATAACCGCGATATCCGCAATGACCGCGTCAACCGCAATGACCGCGTCAACCGCCAATCCCCCCGCCTCGACCGCGGCAGCTCTACAAGGGTAACTGTTAATCGCGGCAGCTCCGTCCCAAGCCGCAGCAGCTCAATAGGCAATGGTTGTCAGCGCAATGGTGGATCTCGAAATGGTGGAAGTTCGCGAAGCGGGAATATCTCGCATGGAGGATCAAGAAGAATGTAAAGCAATTATTATATGTTAAGGATTCTGACCTCGGCATTGTTCATCTTTAGGATCTCATTCATCGGCTTGCCATAATACACTGCCTGAATGGCCTTGTTGATGATGCCGTGTCCAACAGCCAATACCTTCTGCTCGGGAAAAGTCGTGCGTATGAAGTCAAGAAACTCCGACGCACGGCTTTTCAATGCATCAAGAGATTCTATATCGTCGGGCCATGGCTCGTCCTTGAGGTCGGGAATATACCTTCCGGTAAAACCACCCCAGTCTCTCTCTCTTAACAAAGGGGTGGTGATAACCTCTTTTCCATGGGGCTCGGCGATGATAGAGGCAGTGTCGAACGACCGCTTTAAATCACTTGAGACAATGGCATCGAATTGTTCGACGGCGAGATTTTTCGCTACAGTGCGAGCCTGATCGATGCCATTCGCATTGAGTTCACCCTGTGTCTGTCCTTGCATTATCTTATTGGCATTATCTACCGTTTCTCCGTGCCTTACTAGATACAATTCTGTCATAATTATACTTTTTTTGGCACAAAAGTACAAAAAAAAATTGCAATACCAATATTTTTTATTAATTTTGCAGAAAAATAAAACATAAGTGACATGAAAATCGTACAAAGTTCATTTTTTAGAGCTATTTGCTCAATAATTATCGGAGTGCTCTTGTTGCGCTTTCCCGACAACACCGTGACGTGGATAACACTCGCTATCGGCATTATGTTCCTTCTCTCGGGAGTGTTCTCAACATTGGCGTATCTTAATGCCCGCAAAAACACATCGGAATACATGATTACTGATGTAGAGGGCAGAATAATCTCGAAGGGCAAACCCACGTTCCCGCTTGTGGGAGTGGGAAGTATAATCCTTGGTGTGCTACTTGTCACATCTCCTTCGGTATTTGTAGAGATACTGATGTACATCATGGGCGGAATACTAATATTGGGCGCTCTCAACCAGTTTATGTCGCTGTATAATGCCCGCAGATGGGGAAAAATGGCATGGGGATTCTGGGTGTCGCCATCGCTTATCTTGCTTGCAGGGCTGTATGTCATGTTCCAACCCATGGAGGCTGCTGCACTCCCGATGACAATCATCGGATGGTGCTGCCTGCTTTACGGGGCAAGTGAGGTGGTGAACGCCACAAAGATTAATCTGAAGAAAAGAGGAATGGACAAGGCCGATGTCGTAGAGACGGAAAGCGAGGAACTGAAATGAAAATTATAGGTATTGCAGGAGGAACAGGGTCGGGAAAAACCACTGTGGTGAAAAAAATAGTGGAGGCTCTGCCACCTCATTTCGTGGCTGTCGTGCCACTGGATTCTTATTATAATGACACCTCCCACATGACTGAGGAGGAGAGAAGGGCTATTAACTTCGACCATCCTGATGCCTTCGACTGGCAACTGTTGGTGAAGCATGTTGAATTGTTGAGAAATGGAGAGGCTGTGGAACAACCTACATACTCCTACCTGAAATGCAACAGGGAGAAGGAAACTGTGCATGTCGAACCCAAACCGGTGATTATCATCGAGGGGATCATGGCACTGCTCAACAAGCAGTTGAGGGACATGATGGACCTTAAGATTTTCGTGGATACCGATAGCGACGAGCGACTTATACGAAATATACAGCGCGACTGCGTGGAGAGGGGAAGGACAGTGGAGATGGTGATTGATCGCTATCACAAGGTGCTCAAGCCGATGCATGAGCAGTTTATCGAACCCACAAAGAAGTTTGCCGACTTGATTATTCCGCTTGGAGGCGAAAACAAAACAGGAATACATATACTAAAGAAATATATAGAGGGAATCGTTTCGAATGAAAAATAAGTTCATACTGCTTGTTATGCTGGCCATATTCACAGCGCAGGCATTGGCTAAGGGTAAGATGGAAAAATATGCCATCGGATTCTATAATCTTGAAAATCTTTTCGACACCATCCATGATGCGGGAAAGCAGGATTCGGCATTTCTGCCAACGGGTAGCTATAAGTGGAACACCGAAAAGTATCAGTTGAAGTTGAAAAACCTGTCGAAGGTGCTTGGACTGCTCGGTACCGACAGTGTTGCGGGGGGATGTTCTATAATAGGTGTGGCTGAAGTGGAGAACGCGCGCGTTCTCGATGACTTGTGCGCCCAACCACCGTTGAAAAAGAGAAATATTAAATATGAGCATATCGAGGGACCGGATGTCAGAGGCATTGACTGCGCTTTACTCTATGACCCCGCAGTGTTCAAGGTGAGAGACACGAAACTTGTGCCTTATGTGCAAGTGCTTGAGAAGGACAGTAACTATTTCACCCGTGGATTCTTCATTGTGAGCGGCACTCTGGCGGAGGAGCATGTGACAGTGGTGGTGAATCATCTGCCAAGCAGGTATAGCGAGGAATTTTATCGTAAACTCGGGGCAAAGCAACTGCGTGTAGTAGTGGATTCACTGCTCAAGGATGACCCAAAACTGAAACTCATCGTGATGGGCGACATGAACGACGACCCGATGGACGAGTCTATGGCGATTGACCTGGGAGCTAAGCGATATCCATGGGAGGTGAAACAGAAGCATGACTTATACAATCCTTTCTGGAATACACTCGTGGAGGGACACGGCACACTGGAGTATATGGGTAGATGGAATCTCTTTGACCAAATCATACTTTCGAAATCTCTTGTGGATAATAGTAGGAAACCCAAATACAAGTCACTCACGCTATATGGACACAACGTGTTCTGCCGTGACTATATGCTCGAACCCGACGGTCCATTCAAGGGAACTCCACTCCGCACTCTCATCGGGCCAAGATGGCTGAAGGGATATAGCGACCATCTTCCTACGGTGGTGTATTTAATTAAGAATTAAAAATTAGGACTAAGAGTGAATAAAGGTTAAATATTAGACTAAATAGTGATTTTCTTAATTCTTAATTCTTAATTCTAAATTTTTCTTCGTACCTTTGCACCCCAAAAAGAGAAAATATTAAATTGTAACAATAATAATAAAAAGTAAAAATGAAAAAAGGTATTCATCCCGAGAACTATCGCCCCGTCGTATTTAAGGATATGTCCAACGGCGATATGTTCCTTACACGTTCTACTGCCAAGACCAACGATACAGTAGAATTTGAAGGCGAAACTTACCCTGTGGTAAAAGTCGAAATCTCAAGCACTTCTCACCCGTTCTATACTGGTAAGAGCAAGCTTGTCGATACTGCTGGTCGCGTTGACAAGTTCTTCAGCCGCTACGGTAAGGCAGCCAAGAAATAAGATATAATTCTTAAAATTGGACTCATTAGAAGAATGTGTCGGATAGTTGCATATATCCGATACATTCTTTTTTTTTATGGCAGATTTAGTTAAAGTATAAAAAATAAACAGATATTCTTTTGTATTTTCCATTATTTGACGTATCTTTGCAGTGCATTTATACAAAGATAAAAGAAAATGAGTACAATTTTTGATTTTACTGTCAAAGACAGAAAAGGAAAGAGCGTCGCTCTTAAGGAGTATGCACCTGAGGTGCTGCTCATCGTCAACACAGCCATAAAATGTGGATTTACACCACAGTATGAGGAATTGGAGAAACTCTACGAAAAATATCATAGTCAGGGATTTGAAATCCTTGATTTCCCCTGCAACCAGTTTGGACAGCAGGCTCCTGGCACCGACGAGTCTATCCATCAGTTCTGCAAGATGAATTACGGTACGGAGTTTCCAAGATTCAAGAAGGTGAAAGTGAATGGTCCTGATGCCGATCCCCTGTTCAAGTATCTCACAGAGCAAAAGGGATTCCAAGGTTGGGACAAGGGACATAATTTGACTGGCATCCTTGATGAAATGCTCAAGAAAGAGGATCCCGACTATCAGCAGAAACCTGACATCAAGTGGAATTTCACAAAGTTCCTGACCAACAAGCGTGGTATGGTGGTTGATAGATTTGAGCCCACGGCAAGTATTGAATCAATTGAGGAGAGAATACAGCAATTGCTACAAGAAGAAATTTAATATACTCAACTTTCGCAAGTAAAGGATATTGTTGGTAGTTAAGGAGTTAACTCCTTAACTCCTGAAAAGTTGAGCAAATGCGAAACTTAAATAATATATATAAGGTATATGACACAATCTTCAGAACATGTCCGTTGTCTTATCATTGGCAGCGGTCCTGCCGGTTACACGGCAGCTATTTATGCGTCGAGAGCCAACTTGCAACCCGTGGAGTATTGCGGATTGCAGCCCGGAGGACAGTTGACGCAGACTACCACGGTGGAAAACTTTCCAGGTTATCCCGAGGGTGTTGACGGTAATCAGATGATGATGGACATGCGCGAGCAGGCCGAACATTTCGGTGCAGATATACGAGATGGCATTATCGTCAAGGCCGATTTGTCGGAAGCTCCATATACATTGACAGTGGAGGATGGACACGTTATCAAGGCTGACACTGTGATTATCGCAACAGGTGCCTCGGCTAAGTATCTCGGACTTGACGATGAGCGCAAATACAACGGTATGGGTGTATCGGCATGTGCCACATGCGACGGCTTTTTCTATCGCAAGAAGACTGTTGCTGTGGTAGGTGGTGGAGATACGGCCTGTGAGGACGCACTCTATCTCTCGGGGTTGGCTAAAAAGGTGTATCTCATCGTAAGAAAACCTTATCTGCGTGCATCCAAGGTGATGCAGGAGAGGGTGATGGAAAAGGAGAACATCGAGATCCTCTTTGAACACAACACCATCGGACTCTTTGGAGAGGACGGAGTAGAAGGGGCGCATCTCGTAAAGCGTAAGGGAGAGCCTGACGAGGAAATGGTGGATATTGCCATCGACGGTTTCTTCCTGGCCATAGGTCATAAGCCAAATAGTGACGTGTTCAAGGAATGGCTTGATACCGACGAGGTGGGTTATCTTAAGAAAATTGATGGTACGCCTCGCACAAAGATACCTGGTGTCTTTGTTGCAGGAGATGTCGCCGACCCTACTTATCGACAGGCAATAACGGCTGCCGCATCAGGATGTCAGGCTGCCATTGAGGCTGAACGGTATCTGCTTAACAAGTAAATACACCCCAAAAAGGGCATCTCCTTAATGGGGATGCCCTTTTTATAATTATTAATGTCATGAAATTGGCCTGTCATACGATGTCAAGCAGGGCTCTGATGTCGTTGATGACATAGTCGGCATCTGCTGTATCAGACATGTCGTCGGTTTTTACGGCACAAGTCTTTATCCCTGCCTTCTTCCCTAACTCGATATTTTCCGAGTTCTCTCCAACTATCAATGTTTGCGATGGTTCACTATCTGTGTGCTCCAATACCGTCTTAACCAAATTATTGTCTTCATTGGCAGACTTGGCATTGCCAGCTGCAACTATCACTGAGAAATAGTTAGACAGGTTGAGATCGTCAAGGATATTTTCCAATACCTCTTGGTCCTTCTTACTTGTCAAGGCTAATGTGACGCCCATGGCATACATTTCCTTGAGTGTGTCCTTGACTGCCTTAATGGTAGTGCAGGCCTTATTGAGTGTTCCATCAAAATCTAAAATGACAGTTTTCATATCGATAGTAATTATATGGTTATACATGTTATTAACTCCTCTTTTTTTGCGGTGTCCGGTTTGAATGGATGCCAACTTGTCTTTTCTGTTTTAAAAAGAACCTCGCTTCGCAGCGAAGTTCTTTTTTAACTTTAAAAACTAAATTAATCAACCATAAACCTTAACCATTAATATTCAAATTA
>CALZMK010000107.1 GCA_945788545.1 uncultured Prevotella sp. | reverse complement strand
GCCGTGTCGCTGATATTGCAAAGCAGCGACACGGTGATAAGGCAGGCTTTGGAGAAAGACGGGGTGGTATTCACCCACAACAACAGTGTGACACTGCTGACCTCCGGACAGGAGAAGTTTGACGATATGTTTGAGGCCATACGACAGGCCAAGAGCAGTGTGCATCTGGAATATTTTAATTTCCGCAACGACTCGATTGCATCCGAACTGTTCGACCTCCTGCGCATAAAGGTGAAGGAGGGCGTGGAGGTGCGTGCGCTCTTCGACGGATTCGGCAACGACTCCAACAACCGTCCGCTAAAGCGTTCGCACATAGAGAAACTGCGTGACGACGGCATCGAGATATACGAGTTCGACCCTGTGAGATTTCCATGGGTAAACCATGTCTTCACCCGCGACCACCGCAAGATTGTCGTCATCGACGGCAATGTGGCTTACACGGGAGGAATGAATGTGGCCGACTATTATATAAAAGGTACGGAGCAGGTGGGCAAATGGCGCGACATGCACTGCCGCATTGAGGGCGGAGCAGTGAGCCAGTTGCAGATGATATTCCTGAGAATATGGAACAAGGTGACGGAACAGAACATCTGGGGAAAGAAATATTTCAGGGCATACGAGAAGGTGGAGATGACAGGACTGAAGCCCGACACGACACTGTCGGCACACAAGCAGGTGGTGGGGATAGTGAACCGCGAACCGAGGACAACCAACCGTATCATTCGCGACTTCTATGCCAATGCCATCGATGCCGCCAAGGACAGTATCAAACTCGTCAACCCCTATCTCACCCTGACCTCAAGACTGAAGAAAGCATTGCGCAGGGCAGCCGAGAGAGGAGTGAAGGTGGAGATAATGGTGTCGCTGCGCAGCGACATACCGCTCACCCCCGACTGCGTGTTCTATAACGTACACCAACTGATGAAGCACGGATGTCACATATATCTATATAAGCCTGGTTTTCACCACACTAAGGTGATAATGGTGGATGGAAAGTTCTGCACCGTGGGCAGTGCCAATCTCAATTCACGAAGCCTGAGATTCGACTACGAGGAGAATGCCGTCATCCTCGACAAACATGTGACAGCCGAACTAAGCCGACTATTCGACAACGACAAGAAAGACTGCGACATACTGACCGAGGAATACTGGGACAAATGGCGCACACCATGGAAGAAGTTTGTGGGATGGTTTGCCCACTTGCTCACTCCCGTGCTTTGACCTGCTTATACACGTCGCAGGTAAAGAGATTAAATATCCTATCCACCAAACCTAATCTCTCAAATTGTCTTTTATAATCCTCAAAGTTGGTGGCTATGTTTTTTTTCACTTGCTTATAATGAGAGGAAGACTCACTAAGCTGACCGATAGAAGGTGCATAACATCTTACAGCCTCATCGCGCCTGTTAAGTGCCAACAGACATAAGGTACGAATGACAACCAATTCCTTTTTGGCTTGATCGTCCAAATCATTGTCCTGCATCTTCTCCACATACTTATATGCATCCTCAATCTTGCCGTCGAGCAGTAGTATGGAGGCAAGCAATATGCCAACCTCACGGTCGTCGGGATGTTCGTAAGCAAGACGGAAGAGCACCCTCTTTGCCTCATCTATATCGCCCAACTTATGGCAGCAGAGTGCATAGCTGAACATAAAGTTGCGATTGCCGTCTTTAGCCTCCATCAATTGGCCGAACAATGTCCTTGCCTCTTGATATTTTTCACATGAGAACAACCATTTGGCATACAATTTCTTCACCTGGACACTTTCGGGCTTAACCTTCAGACAATACTCTATGTTGTGTTTGAATATATCTATGTCATAGGGGTCGTATATATCACCAAGCCATGCAAGAGCACGTACATAGCAAAGATCGAAACTGTCTTCACGGTCGATGACAAACTCTTCTAAGATAGAATCTACATCGTCGTCGTATTCCATTCGTGTGAAATACTTCAGCAATTCAATAATTTTCTCGTCGAAGCGAGTGTGCATAAGTACGCTATTAGCAACGAAAAGCGAAGCTCTCGGAGAACTGATAAATTCGGGAGAATATTCGTCAAACGGATTGACGAAACTCTCGCTATATGGGAAGAGCTTGAAGAAGCGATAGAGCGACTGCAAGTAGTTGCGGCGCAGGATGGCAGGGTCGCTCATCCAGTCGCGATAGGCATTTTCGGGAGGGGCAGTATGCTGCAACTGTTCGATAATCTCCTGCGGCACCTTATTCATTATCGAAAGGAAGGCAAAGACAAATGAGTATTTGTCGTTGTCGCACATCGGGGCATCGAGCATCAAGTTAAGCATACCGTTACCACCCATCTGACGCAAGGCGGGGGCAATATCGGGATGCTCGTGATAGAAGGGCACAAGCCAATTGGAGATGTCGTTGAAGAAGGGATAGCGCTTCATATGCTTGAAACCTTGGAAGAAGAGGTCCATACCCTGACTGCGCTTGTCCATATAACTGCGCATCCGTTCCTCTATCTCCTCCATCTTCTTCTCGGTGTTGCTGCGCCCGAGAATGTCGTCCATGGGGTCGTCTTCCTGCATTTCCACGCCCTTGTCGGTGAATCGCATGTTGGATGCCTTCATTATGTCGGGCATGATGGATTCCTGGAACTTTTGTGAGTCCTCGGCTGCCGACTGGCAATAAGCCAACTGTATTTGCAACTGGGCAAGCTCCTCCCTCACCGTTGCGTCGTTATCCAAGAGATGTTTTATCATCTGCACCAAACTGTCATCGGCATGAAATGGTTTACGTGGCAATGTCAAAGCCCATCCCACCAAAGCATACTGCCTTACGGGTATGTCCTCCGACTTGCAATATACCTTGACGAGGAGTTGCAGTTTAAGTGGGTCGAATACCATCAGTCCGTTGATAGTCAGAGCCGAGACAATCATCCTCTGGTCGATGTTGTCAATGGTGGGTGTGAGCAACAAGTCCTCCAGTTCCTGTATATCGCCCTCCGAAAAACGCAGTTCGGTGAGTACGTATATGAACATCTGCTGACGATATTTCTTCTGCTCCTCATATATCACATCCAGTTGCTGTTGTGTAGCCTCGTTGTCGTTCTGCAGTTGCAGCAGGGCAATATTCGAGACGAAGCTCTCCAATCGCTTACGGATTTCGCCCCACGACCAGTCGCGCCCGCTTGCCCTCACCTTGTTGCGCAAGGAGAGGAGATAATTGTTATTTGATGTCATCATCTCCAGCAGGAGATAGTCATCCCATATCTTTTGTAATTTGGGAAGGAAATAACTATCAAGCATATCGTCGTCGGGTGGACAAGGTTGGTTTTCTTTCCACCATCTGCACGACAGTTCTGCCTCGCTCTCCAGTTGTTGCAGCTTATACTTTATCTCCCCACGTTCGCCCTTGAGTTCTATATATTCCTTTATAGTCTCAATGGCCGCAAAGAAATCATTATGCAAATCTTTATATATTTCCTTGATTGTATCTGACATCTGTTCCATAATCCTACACCTTATATTATTTTATATATTTTTCCGCCCTTGCCATGTCTTTCTCTCTTGGCCCTATGGCATGCTGGAACTTAATCTTGGGGATGGAGTCGAGCACAGCACTCTTGGTGCGACAGTATTTCTCCATGAGATGGGCATAGCGGGCAATTCCGTTCTTGTTGATGGAGTCGCACGCCTGGTTATATGCCTTGACGAAGACGTCATACTGTCGCTTGCGATCCACATCCTTCATCGGTTTCTCCCTGAATGCGATGACACCCATCATCCAGTCGATCTTGCGAGTGTCGAGAAGCACCTTGTGCTTTGACATTCGTGCGATTGTGGCTTGAGGCTCTGTCACGAACATGGCGTCCATCTCGTTGTTCTGCATCATCTGCAGACGCACGTTCACGTCGTTTATCTGCACTTTGAACACTCGCTCTGTCTTGAGTTTGGCACTATCCACTACATGGTCGGCAAGCATGTCGGTAACAGAGTATCTTGTCATTGCCACCATCTTGTCGTCGAGTTGCTTTAGTTCTCGGATACGCGAGTTGCGGTTGGTGATCAACTGCCAATAGGCGCCAGTGGCAATCTGCGGCTTCACCTTTGCCCCACGACTGTTCATGCGTGCCACCCTCACAAGGTCGCTCACTGCCCCCTCTACCCTTCCGTTGAGGATGGCAGTGTCGCAATCAATCTGCGAGGTGTAGTATTTCAGTCGTATGTCGGTCTTTCCGTCGCAAAACCACTTATTCTCCCTTGCCACATACAAAGGCAGACAATCGAGTGTGGGCATCACGGCAATCTTGAGTGCCGCGGAATCCTCCTTGGCCAGTCTCATGCGCTCAAGTCTTGACAGTCGCTTGGTCTCCTGATACGAGTCCCCACACGCTGCCATGAGTGTCATACCTGCCAACAGAAAGGCAAAATATCTCAATTTTCTCATCTTTTCTTACTTTTTTTATGATTTATGGCTGCAAAAGTACAAATAAATTTTGTAATATCAAAAAATATCCGTACTTTTGTGCCAATATGGCAAAAGACAAGATAGCATACGTATGCAGCAACTGCGGCCAGGAGGCGCAGAAATGGGTGGGCAAATGCCCCAGCTGCGGACAATGGAACACGTTCAAGGAGATAAGGATTGCTGGTGAGACGGCATCGTCGATGGCCCGCAATGCGGCAACTGCGTCGGCTCGTGCCGGCGAGATAGGCAGGGGTATGCGCAATGCCTCGCGACCGATGTTGCTGCGCGAGATAAGTACACAGGAGGACCCTCGCATCGACATGCACGACGCTGAGCTCAACCGTGTGCTCGGCGGTGGACTTGTTCCCGGGTCAATCGTCCTGCTTGGAGGTGAACCGGGCATTGGAAAGAGTACTCTGACATTGCAAACAATACTGCAGATGCCCGAGAGGAATATCCTGTACGTAAGTGGCGAGGAGAGCGCCCATCAGTTGAAGATGCGCTCCGAACGCATACCACATACCGACAACGACAATGTTCACATCCTCTGCGAGACATCCCTCGAAAGAATATTCGAACATATCAAGGAGGTGAATCCTCAGATTGTGGTGATCGACTCGATACAGACGATATCCACCGAGGAGGTGGAGACAAGTCCTGGCAGTGTCACTCAGGTGAGGGAGTGTGCCTCGGCATTGTTGCGCTTCGCCAAGACAAGCGGCGTACCGGTGATTCTCATCGGTCACATCAACAAGGAGGGCACATTGGCAGGCCCGAAGATTCTCGAACATATCGTGGATACCGTAATACAGTTTGAGGGCGACCAACATTATATGTACCGCATATTGCGAAGCATAAAGAATCGCTTTGGCTCTACCTCGGAATTAGGTATATACGAGATGCAGCAAACTGGATTGCGACAGGTGAGCAATCCCTCGGAACTGCTGCTGACGCAGGATCATGAGGGACTGAGCGGCATTGCCATCTCGTCGGCAGTGGAGGGTGTGCGCCCATTCCTCGTCGAGACCCAGGCACTTGTGTCGTCGGCGGCTTACGGAACTCCACAGCGCACTGCCACGGGATTCGACCAGCGACGCCTCAACATGCTGCTTGCCGTATTGGAGAAACGAGTGGGATTCAAACTCATGCAGAAGGACGTGTTCCTGAATATCGCGGGAGGATTGCGCGTCACCGACCTTGCCATGGACCTCAGTGTGATTGCCGCCGTATTGTCGAGCAATGTCGATACGGCTATCGAGGCGGGATGGTGTATGGCTGGCGAAGTGGGATTGAGCGGTGAGGTGCGACCTGTCAACCGCATAGAACAACGTATCTCTGAGGCTGAAAAATTAGGATTCTCACACATGATTATCCCAAAGTATAATCTCGCAGGATTAAAGGGTAAGAAATATAATATCGAACTTATCCCTGTAAAAAAGGTAGAAGAGGCACTCCGCGCACTCTTCGGATAGTAATATATAATAATATGAAGAAAAAAGAAATATACGACAGAATACTTGAGCATTTCAGGGAGGAAATGCCCGAGGTGACCACCGAACTCACCT
>CALZMK010000106.1 GCA_945788545.1 uncultured Prevotella sp. | reverse complement strand
TACTATAGGAGATTAAAGTATGAAAAAGAAAATTCAGTTTAGTCTCGTTTATCGAGATATGTGGCAGTCCTCTGGCAAATTCCAGCCACGTAAGGACCAGTTGGAGCGCATAGCGCCTGTCATCATTGAGATGGGATGCTTTGCGCGAGTAGAAACCAATGGCGGTGCATTTGAACAGGTCAACCTGCTCGCCGGTGAGAACCCCAACGATGCTGTTAGAGCCTTCTGCAAGCCTTTTAACGAGGCCGGCATCAAGACCCACATGCTCGACCGCGGATTGAATGCGCTGAGAATGTATCCAGTGCCCGATGATGTGCGCCAGCTGATGTATAAGGTGAAGCATGCACAGGGCGTGGATATACCACGTATCTTCTGCGGCCTGAACGATGTGAGAAACATCATCCCCAGTATCAAGTGGGCGGCCGAGGCGGGAATGACTCCGCAGGCAACCTTGTGTATCACATCGTCGCCGATACACACTGTAGATTACTACAGTGATATTGCCGACAAACTCATCGCTGCCGGTGCACCGGAAATCTGTCTGAAAGATATGGCAGGTATAGGACAACCGGCGATGTTGGGAGCGCTCACCAAGAGAATAAAGGAGAAGCATCCCGACGTCATCATCCAATATCACGGCCATTCGGGCCCCGGCCTCTCTATGGCTTCCATACTCGAGGTGTGCAATAATGGTGCCGACATTATCGACACTGCCATCGAACCGCTGAGCTGGGGCAAGGTGCATCCCGACATCATCTCGGTGCAGAGCATGCTGAAGAACGAAGGTTTCGACGTTCCCGACATCAATATGAATGCATATATGCACGCCCGTTCGCTCACTCAGGAATTTATCGACGAGTGGCTCGGATATTTCATCAATCCTGCCAACAAGCACATGTCGTCGCTGCTGCTCGGATGCGGTTTGCCTGGCGGTATGATGGGTTCGATGATGTCCGACCTCGGAGGTATTCACAGTATTATCAACAAACTGCGCGTGGGTAAGGGACAGCCAGAGCTGACCATCGACGACATGCTCGTGAAACTATTCGACGAGGTGGCATACGTATGGCCTCGCGTGGGTTATCCACCATTGGTGACTCCGTTCTCGCAGTATGTGAAGAACATCGCCCTCATGAACCTTCTCACCATCGAGCAGGGCAAGGGACGATTCGTGATGATGGACGACTCGATGTGGGGAATGATTCTCGGAAAGAGCGGTAATGTGCCTGGAGAGATTGCTCCCGAACTCATCGAACTGGCCAAGAAGCAGAAGCGCGAGTTTACCAACGACGACCCGCACACACTCATACCCAACGCCCTCGACGGATTCCGCAAGGAAATGGCTGATAACGGTTGGGAGTGTGGACAGGATGACGAGGAACTATTCGAACTGGCCATGCACCCCGAGCAGTATCGCAACTACAAGACCGGACAGGCAAAGAAGAACTTCCTTGCCGACTTGCAGAAAGCGAAGGACGCCAAACTCGGTGCACAGCTCTCTCCTGAAGAGCTTGCGGCATTCAAGCATGCCAAGGCCGACGCTGTCATCGCTCCCGAGGCTGGTCATCTCTACTGGCAGTTTACTGGCGACGGCGAGTGCTCACGCACTCTCGAACCCTTCATCGGCAAGGAATACAAGGAAGGCGATGTCTTCTGTCATATCCAAACCAAGTGGGGGGAGATCATTCCCGTGCCTGCTGCCCTCGGCGGTAAGGTCGTGGAGATTGTTGCAAAGCAGGGCAAGCAGATAAGACGTGGCGACACGATTGCGTGGATCGAGAGAGAAAACAAAGAATGATAATTTGGCACGATTGACATTGTTTTTTAGGCACGGATAAACACGGCTTTTTATAAAAAAGACACGGCTTTGGTTGCGTAATGTGTAGAAGCTTTATTTGTACAAGGCTATACTAAAGTATAAGCACGGCTCCTTAGCGACTGGGACAAACCAAACCGTGAACTTGCTAAGCAAGCCGTAAACACGAAGTGCCGTATAAAAGAATTAAAAAATTAAAAGATTAAAAAATTAAAGTGATGCGGAGCCAGGCCGTGTCTTTGAAAAAGCCGTGGATTTCCGTGCCTAAAAAAATAGAAGATTGAAAGAATACGTAAAAGAATTATTTGATAAATACTATCCCGAGGATAACAAGTTGCGACGATTGCTGATAAAGCACAGTCGCGACGTGGCCGACAAAGCCCTGAGGATAGTGGATGCACATCCAGAGCTCCACCTCGACAGACAATTTGTCGAGGATGGGGCTTTGTTGCATGACATAGGCATATTCATGACCGATGCCCCGGGAATATATTGTCATGGCAACCGACCATATATCGAGCATGGAAGGATAGGAGGGGAGATATTAAGAAAGGAGGGATATGACGCCTTGGCACGAGTGTGCGAACGTCATACTGGTACGGGATTGCCTGGATATGAACCCGAGACATTGGAGGAACAAGTGATATGCTATGCCGATAAATTCTTCTCAAAATCCCATCCCGAAAGAGTGAGGACAGTGGAGCAAACAGCACAAAGTCTGAGGAAATTTGGCGATGAAGGGGTGGAAAAGTTCTTGAAATGGTCAAAAATGTTCGAGAATGAGTGTTAAAAAACTGAAAGCATAGCGATATTCGCCGAATTATCAGTAATTTTGCAGCCGTGAAGAAAATAACGTTCATATTACTGATGCTGTTCGCCTTCATTTTTGTGTGGGCGTCCATGGAGACTTTGTCCTATCCCAAGGACAAAAAGGTGAGCATTGCCGACTCTCTCTTGCCCGACACCACAAAGATGGACTCACTCCAACTTGCGATATACAAATACAACAAGGCCATCGACGACTCGATAGCCCTTGACAGTATCAACCGACGCAAGAAAAATGGTATCGATGCTCCTGTGCATTACGTTGCCAACGACTCGCTCATCTACGAGGGAGGGTCGGGTATGGCTTACCTCTATGGCGATGCCAACGTGAAATACGAGGACATGGACCTCAAGAGCGAGGAGATATACATGTGTCTCGACAGTAGTCTTGTGCATGCCCGAGGCGGTAAGGATTCCACAGGCGTGGCATTTGGTACGCCGGTATTTGTCATGGGAAAGGATACATACGAGACCGACTCGATGGCATTCAACTTCAAGACAAAGAAGGGACTTATCAGTAATGTATATACCGAGCAGGAGGACGGATTCCTCACGAGCGAACTGTCGAAACGCAATTCGGCAGGAGAGATTTTCCTGCAACACGGAAGATACACAACCTGCGACGACCCGCATCCCGACTTCTATCTCGCACTGTCGAGAGCAAAGGTGACTCCTGGTAAGAAGGTGGTGTTCGGACCTGCTTATCTCGTGGTGGCAGACGTGCCGTTGCCTTTCGCCATACCCTACGGATTCTTCCCATTCACCAAGAGTTATTCGAGCGGACTCATCATGCCTACATACGGCGACGAGACGGAAAGAGGATTCTATCTGCGTGACGGTGGATATTATTTCGCCATCAGCGACAAGATGGACCTGAAGGTGCTGGGAGAAATCTACACCAAGGGATCATGGGGACTCTCGGCGGCAAGTAACTATAAAAAAAGGTATAGATACAGCGGTAGCTTCTTCGCCAGTTATCAGAACACTATCAACGGCGAGAAGAACATGCCCGACTACTCGAAGCAGACGAGTTTCAAGATACAGTGGAGCCACCGACAGGATGCCAAGGCAAACCCCTTCCGCACCCTTTCGGCAAGTGTGAACTTCGCAACAAGCAGTTATGAGCGAAACAATCTCACGTCGATGTATAATCCACAGAGCTATTCGCAGACAACACGTACGTCGTCAGTATCGATGACCAACACGTTCTCAAGCATCGGTTTGACACTGAGCACCACAATGAACCTCAGTCAGAACATGCGCGACTCCACTATCTCGATGACATTGCCCGACCTGAATATCTCTATCAGCAGATTCTATCCGTTTAAGCGCAAGAAGATGGCGGGCAAGGAGAGATGGTATGAGAAAATATCGATGAGCTATACCGGTCAGCTCTCCAACTCTATCACCACCAAGGAGGACAAACTGCTGCACTCAAGCCTCACGCGTGATTGGCGCAATGGTATGCAGCACAATATCCCAATCAGTGGTAACTTCACCTTGTTCAACTATCTGAACATCAATCCGTCGCTCAACTTCACCGACCGTATGTACACCAACAAGATCAATCGTTCGTGGGATGATGCAAGACAGCAGGAGGTGACCGACACCATCGACGGATTCTATAATATCTACAACTGGAATTTCAGTGTGAGCGCATCTACCAAATTGTATGTGTTCTACACACCGTGGAGAAAACTCTTTGGCGACAAGATTAAGACAATCCGCCACGTCTTCACCCCACAGGTGAGCTTCAACTATGCTCCTGACTTCAGTAGCAGTAAGTATGGCTACTACGAGACATACCAGAAGACCGACGCCAACGGTAATGTGTCGCTTGTGGAATATTCACCTTACTCCAATGGACTTTACGGTGTGCCGGGGAAAGGCAAGACGGGAAGTATATCGGTGGATATCTCAAACAACTTCGAGATGAAGATAAAGTCGGATGCCGACTCTACGGGTGAGAAGAAAATAAGTCTTATCGACGAGTTGGGAGCATCAATGTCGTATAACTTTGCTTCCGACATCCGACCGCTGAGTGACCTTAGTACACGACTGCGACTGAAACTGACGAAGAGCTACACCTTCAACCTCAATGCCGTGTTTGCATCTTACGCATACGAGCTTGACGAGAATGGTCGTCCGCATCTCTCCAACACCAAGACATTGTGGGGAATGGGTAAGTTTGGACGATTCCAGGGAATGTCGCAGAACATATCCTACACTCTCGACAATAACAAGGTGAGCAACTTCTTCAAGTGGTTGCGAGGCGAGAAGGTGGATAAGAAAAACAAGAACAAGCGCGACGACTACGACGATGAAGACGAGGAGGACGAGTTCAACCGCGAGACAAATGAAGACGACGACATGCAGCGTGGTCAGAGGGGAGCTCGCAAGGAGAATGCCGGAAAGGCAGAAACCGACGACGACGGATATATGAAATTCAGTATTCCATGGTCGCTCAGTTTTGGATATGGCGTGACAATGCGCGAGAACACCGGCGGAAACTTCAACTACGACAAGATGCGCTATCCATATAAGTTCACGCAGACACTCAACTGTAGTGGAAACATAAGAATCTCCGATGGATGGAACATCAGTTTCTCGTCGGGATACGACTTTGAGAACAAGAAGATATCAATGACAACGGCATCGTTGGGACGCGACCTCCATTGCTTCAATATGTCGTGCCAATTGGTGTTGGCTCCTTATACGAGCTATAACTTCTCGTTCCGCTGTAATGCCGCCACACTCACCGACGCGCTCAAGTATGACAAGCGCAGCAGCTATAGCAATGCGGTGCAGTGGTACTGATACAATTAAAAAATTAAAATATTAAAAAATTAAAATATTAAAGGGGGAAGATGGCAGAATTACCGGAGTTGGTGAAGGATTTGGCACTTATTCTCGTTGTGGCGGGAACGGTGACCTTGCTGTTTAAGCGACTTAAGCAGCCGCTTGTCCTTGGCTATATCGTGGCAGGATTCATCGTGAGTCCTCACATGCCATACACCATGTCGGTGATTGACCGTGCGGATGTTCAGACATGGGCTGACATTGGTGTCATCTTCCTGCTCTTCTCGCTCGGACTCGACTTCTCGTTCAAGAAGATTCTCAAGATGGGGGCTGCCCCTGTTATAGCCTCACTCACAATCATATTCTGCATGATGCTTATCGGAGTGACGGTGGGTCATTCCTTTGGATGGAGTCAGATGGACTGCATCTTCCTTGCCGGTATGTTGGCAATGAGTTCCACCACTATTATATATAAGGCTTTCGACGATATGGGACTTCGTCAGCAGCATTTCGCCTCGCTTGTGATGAGTGTGCTGATATTGGAGGATGTGCTTGCGATAGTGATGATGGTGATGCTCTCGGCTGTGGCTACGGGCAGCAATCCCGATGGTGGCGAGATGATTG
>CALZMK010000105.1 GCA_945788545.1 uncultured Prevotella sp. | reverse complement strand
GTTCTACCTTCGTTCATCCTTCGATTATATATACATAAATTAACGAATGATGATTGTTACAACATTGGAGCAAGAAAAAAGGATGAATATTGCAAAAGTGAAACTTTGTAATAAATATTGCACCCTAATACCGCCGCTGTAGGGTCTTACCTCGTGTAAGACCGCAATCCTATTTACTGCGGTTTTGCAGCGGGCGGGCTTACATAAAGTAAAGCCCCTACAGCGGGTGGATTCTCGACAATTTTTTACTTTAGAAAGTTAGGTAATGTTGAGGGAAGTCGCAGAGTATAGGGAAAAGTATCGTTTTTAATCATAATAGGGCATGGAAGACATATTATTTGAAGGTGGAATGATCTACGAGGTAGAGGCATTCCTTGAAGAGAGGTATCAGTTTCGCCGCAATGTTATGAGCGGCAAGTGTGAAATGCGTGTCATTGGCACAGAGTCGGGCGATTGGATGGATGTCACCGAGATTGTCGTCAACACCATTGTGCGTGAGGCAAAGAAGGAGGGCATTGGCGACAACAAGTCGCCGAGGCAGGACATCGTCGAATACATCAACTCGATGGCTGTGGAGACGTATGACCCCGTGAAGTCCTATCTTGACTCATTGCCTGAGTGGGATGGCAACGATCATGTGGGAGCATTGTTCCGTCGTTTGCCGGGAGTGACAGATGAGATGGTAGGTTTCCTCTCTATCTGGTTTCGTTCGTCGGTGGCACATTGGTTGCATCTCGACATGCTTCATGGCAACGAGTGCGTGCCGGTGTTGATTGGCGGACAGGGTGTGGGTAAGTCAACGTTCGCCGCCCGACTGCTGCCGCAGCATCTGCGTTGTTATTATCTTGACCATATCAATTTCTCCAACAAGTTTGATATGGAAATGGCTCTCACCAGCAATCTTTTCGTAAATATCGACGAGTTTAATATGATGACATCAAGACAGCAAACCAAGTTGAAGCAGGTGTTGTCGAAGGTGAAGGTGAATGGTCGCCCAATCTTCGGTCGTGTTCAAGCCGACCGTCCTCGCTATGCCTCGTTCATTGCCACAACCAACGACGCGACACCTCTTTGCGACCCTACCGGCAGTCGCCGTTACATCTGCATCCTCATTCCCGATGAGGCTTATATCGACAACGCCACTCCCATCGACTATGGTCAGCTATATGCCCAGGTGATTCATCAGTTGAAGGCTGAGGAACTTCCCTATTGGTTTGACAACATCCAAGTGGAGCGAATCCAGGAGCTGAACATGCCGTTTTACAAGTCGGAGGACATGAGCGAGATGATTGAATCCTGCTTCCGCAAACCAAAAGAGGATGAGCAGGCGGTATGGATGAGCACCACGGAGCTCTGCAACTGTCTTCACAAGCATTATCCCGCAGTCATGAAGTCCCATTCGATGAAAATCCATATAGGTGCCGCCTTGAAGCTACTCGGTTTCACTTCGAGGCGCACATCCAATGGCAATGTATATGCACTCATACCGCGTCAAGCGGTGTGAGTGTCATTAGAGAAGTCCAAATAATCGTACAGCCATCGAAGTCAATTGCTTATCGGATATGCCAATAATTCCATTTTCCTCAATAAGCAGATACTCTTCCTTGTTTTTGCCTATAACATATTTGCGTTCCCTTCCGTCAATGTTTGCATATAGATGGTAGTTGCCTTTGTATGTCTGTTCAAGGCGAACGTTTGATAACGTATGACCATTTATCTCTTTTATATCTTTTGCAGTAGGACAAGAGGGAACTTCAATCTCGCCCCATGTCCTGAGATGATTGGCTATTGTAGTTTCTACCCTACCTATCCATTGCCCGTTAACGCCATATCTTGTGGCTATTGAGCGGAATTGTTTTAATGAGTCGGCAACTTCCTTGATAATGGCATCAGGACGACGTATGCCATTGTCCTTCGCAAACTGGATGATGTCGTCACGGGTTATTCCGCGAAGCTTTGCCCGAATATATAGGCAATGGTCTTCATTGGGCAGATGGCCCCCTCTGTCGATAATGTATGTTATGTCGTATGCGGGCGACAATCTCCAACTGCCGTCCTTACTCATGATAAACGAGAAATTCTTGTTGTGGTCGTCTGTGTTGTTTGCCAAGACATTGAATACCATGCGACGGAATACCTCAATGCAGTCAGATTCTGGAAGACGGAGCTTGCGGCAAACTACCAACAGTTGTTCGTAGCTATTAGCCTCGGGACAAATGGCAGCCAATGTCTGGGTATGAAGTTTGGCGTTGCCATCACGGTCGAACCTTTTGGTCAAAAAATGATTGCTGCCATCTATTGGGTACAGTTCCGAAGTCATCATTGTTATGCCGGCAGCCTTTGCCATTTCATAATAGGTCATTTCCAACTCGGCAGAAGAATACTGCGAATCTCCAAATTTCAGAATACAATAGTCATAGTTGTCAAGACCCGATACCTGACCGCTGCGTATCTCTCCCGTGATGCGGTTGATAGCAATGATGGCTTTGGGTTGACGGCCACCAGCCGATGTGCCTACTGTCAGCAACGACTGCATTGTTATTGACTCTTCGGGCATGATGTGGGCGTCTTCCCTCTCCGCAAATATCTTCTGCGCCAACTCCACAAGCGATTTCATCTCAATCTTATCCGACCTTTTTCCTCTTGATGTCTCCGGCTGAAATTCCAATGCACCCATTCCTCGTTTGCCGATGAACGACAGTTTGTCAAGCGGGTTGATGTCAGCGTTTGCCAAATGATGCTGTTGTCGCCAAAGGTCGAAAAGTTGGTTGCCCCAGGCATCAGGCAGAGAATCAGCTAAGAAGGCAGGAAGCTTTTGGTATATTTTTGCCTCCTCTCCCCATACAGGAGCATAGCTTCTGACACCACCAATAGGTGCTGCCAATGGAGACACGTCGAGACCTGTCTTGATGAAATCAGGATTATACGTGAAGTAGGATGTCCTGCGTCTTTCGTCCCACGACAATCTTCCGATTTCCTTATCCCAAAGTATTACTTTCAATGACTTTATCATGGTGTGTTACTTTTTTGTATGTCTGATTCGCTGTGCTTTTTTCTCGTCCCTTCGTGTAAGATAAGGTGACTCAGGCAATTCCGGAAGGACATCTTCCAATGCGTCAACCTGTCCGATGACCTTGAGAAGCAGAATGAATGTAGATAGGGAAATATTGCCCGCAGTGCCGTTCTCAAACTTGTGTATAGTGGTCATGCCCACGCCTGATAGCTCTGCCACCTCCTTTTGTGTGAGATTGCAGCGGAGTCTGTATTCCTTGAAGCGATTGCCAAGCAACCGAACCATTTCGGGCGTTGAGTATTCATATAAATCAGCCATATCTTATATATCATTTTATTGATAATTACTCATAAAAATCACAACTAATCATTAGTATGATGATATTTACGACTGCAAATATACGGCAATTCTATCACACTCCCAAATATTTTACCGATTTTAACGTTCTTTGAGTCAAAAATAATAATATCAATCTTGTTCCTTTGTAACAAGACGTATATTTACGTTCACCCGGAAATCGTTGATATTGCAGAGGTCTTCAAAGGAATAGTCGAAACAGTCGCAGTATAGATGATGGAAAGGCATGGTGAAGTATTCGTCCTGATAGGCAGGGTAGTGAATACATTCATCCCACGACTGGCCTTCGTCCCCCGTCAGTTCCCTTTCATCCCAATAGTCCGGCTCATATCCGCAAGCCGACGCTTCGAAGCAGCTCCCCTTGCCGTTGAACTTCATGTAGCCGCCAATAGCTGCAATGATGTTCCAAATATGTGTGTCCGCAAGGTTGTCCTCTTCGTCCATAAGCCTGTCTTTCTCCTTGGCTGGCGACTTATACATGCGCTTATATCTCAGGTCGCTCTTGCTGTCTTGCCATTCGGGATGCACATACACCTCCACCTCATAATGTGCAGTGTTGCTCACCTTTTCCAACCATTGCAGGGATTTCGAGGTTTTCTTTCCCAACTTAATGGCTTTGCTCACGGCACGCATCAACAGCCTGTTTGTCCTGCCTATTCGTTTGGCGTTCTCCAGATTATGCACCCACGTGCTGTCCATCATTTGCCTGCGGTCCCATACAAGCGACCTCACTTTCTGCTCTTGTTCCTCAATCTTTTCCCGGTGTTCATTTGAGAGGACCCACTTTTTATGATGCTCATATCCCAACTCCAACAACAATATGTATTCTTTCCTTATCCTGTCCTCCAATTCCTCAAGTGTCATGGTCTCTACTTCCTTGTTGTCATACTTTGGTTTGCGGGGCTGCGACTTCTGTTCATTGTTATAAAATTCACAGTCATCATGTATGAACGGGATGACGGTCTCACCCTCCTTGTTGATGACTCCGGCCTTGTAGTCCTTCCATGTGAGAGCATAGCCCTTACTATTGAAGAATAGCGGATAGCCATATAGGGCAGGTATGACCACGCGCCGCTCTGCGATGCTATAGTAGCCATACTTCCCGTTCTGTTTGAACCAAGTGCCATCCGCCTCATTGGCCCATTCCCCTATTCCTAATTGTTCGAACATGGGGGCGACATACCAATCCTTATGTCCCTCAATCTTTATGCCGAACAGCTTCTTGCGTTTGTCGCGAACTTTTATGTATTTTATCATTATATTTATGCTTTCTATAGCTTGACGTATCGTTGATTCCTGTGGTTCGGATTCTCAGGATGAGTCATCGCTATCATTTTATTGCTGATTAACTCATTAAGGACTGATTTTCTGAAGCTTCTTTTATCTTTATAACCACATGCCTCCATCAACTCAAAAATCCCCTTTTCCCCACTTTCTAACAATTCAAGAACAATCTGTTGTGGGTGTTTTGTGGGTGTTTTGTGGGTGGTTTTGTGGGTGGTTTTGTGGGTGGTTTGTTGGTGGTTTGTTGGTGGTTTTGTCACTAACGAAAGGTATGCTTACAGTGAACTCATCCTCTTCATTAATCATAGGATAAGAACCTCCAGAAATCATAGGTACATACTTGAACATAGTGCGCATACCATTTCCTAATTCCTCCACGATACCCAGTTGCGCAAAGAAATTTGCTATAGTAGGATTTTTTGCATGAGGGCGCAAATTATCCAACGTTATTTGCCCATACCCGAAAGGAATATTCCAGTTTCTTGTTTCAACTCTGTCTTTCCATATTGTCAACGATGCTTCATGCCGAGCCCCATACTCTCTATGAATGAGTAGGTTAAGGCAATTTTCACGCATAACAAGCTCTCGGATGCTGAGTCTTTGAGTACCTTCTATGTATGGCCACTCAGGCAGATGTTTTCTGCAAAACTCCATAAGGCGCTCGTATGCTCGAAGAAGATTACAATGGATAATTTCCCTATCGTCATAAAGGCGTGAATAGTCTTCTCTGTACAAGGCATCAATTCTATAGAATGGTACTACGCTTGTAAGAGTGCGTTCTTTGCCAAACAACAAAGCGGCAGCCAAAGTATATCCCTCTTTGCCTGTCGATGGGTCTTTCAGTCTCATACCTGCCGACTCCAAAATTTCCTCGTTAGTCATTGTTGACCACAGATGGTTTTCTCTGTTCAGACGTACACGCTTGCGCACATCATCAAACAACTCTAATTCCAAGTCGTCCATTGTAAGATATGGAAGTACACGATTCTCTGTGCAACCTGTCTGCTTTCGCAGAATAAGATCTGCAATCTGTTGCGCATTTTTCAAGGCAAAGTCTCCATCTTGGTTCCTGTCATAGTAAACCCCTTTATGACAATGGGCCTGACTACTTTCTGGAACGTAGAAATAGATAATGTGCTTGCCATCTATCATCATTGGCTCAAAACACAAATAAAAAGTAGGATTCATTATTTGTGGATTGTTCATGTCTTTTGCTAAGGTGTCAAGTTCTTCTTGAACCTTTTCTGGAGCAATTCCGATTATGGTTCCGTCGTCATCTGCTCCAAGCACGACATGTCCTCCTCTTCTGTTTAGAAAAGCGCAAATCGTCTCATAGACAGAACGTGCCAATCCTGTCTGTGATTTCTTGTATTCTATCTCGGTTCCCTCACTATGCGAGATTATGTATTTAA
>CALZMK010000104.1 GCA_945788545.1 uncultured Prevotella sp. | reverse complement strand
ACCATTGTCACCATTGTGTTAATTCTTGTATAATCATGCAATGACCATTATAATCCTATTGTTCTTATATCTCTGTATATAAGGCATATAACCCCATATTTAACAAGTTAAAATAATTAGCACAATGGTGATTTTGGTGATTCTTTGTCACCATTAAATCACCAAATATCTTTGCATCGTCAATCAGGACAACATCCCCTGATTGAGACAAAGATTATGACATATAAGAATAAAGAGAACACCTATAATAGACAAGGTGCACAACACATCGGAGATCTCTTCACCGAGTTCCTCCACAGTGACCAACCGCTGGCCGTGGCCATCAGAAAGGCTGTGAATGACGGAAAAATGCCGCTCACTGCACAAACGATTAAAACCGCCACGCCACTTGAAGACTGGATTGACGCACAGGACGTGATGCAGGCGCTGCATATATCGCCTCGCACTCTCGCCACTCTGCGCGCCAACGGAACATTGCCGTTCACTAAATTAGGTGGACGTTGCCTCTACAGAAAAAGCGACCTCGAAAAGGTGCTCGACGATCACGACACTATGGTTAGACTTAAAGACCCCAAAGGATATGGACACAGCCGTAGTTAGTCTTTTCAAGGCTCCCGTCACCAACAAGTATCCGAACGAGAACATGACTCTGAGCCAGGTGTTCGGATACATCGTTGGCACTCGGGCAAAGAACGCCACAATTCAGCTGAGGAGCATCGAGGACAGAGCTGAAGCACGAAAGTTCAAGGGCAAGTCATTCGACTTTGTCACTCCCTCGGGCGTGTTCAGCTATCATTCGGATGCGTCACTCGTAAGTCATTCGGGACTTATCTGCATC
The DNA here is from genome assembly GCA_945788545.1 of uncultured Prevotella sp. The sequence continues at coordinate 5,229 of CALZMK010000104.1, read as the reverse complement.
GACTTCGACCACATCAAGGACATCCCTGCATTGAAGTCAACGCTGCTTCACGACCCGTATTTCACGACCGAGCTGATGTTTACATCCCCCTCGGGCGACGGAATAAAGTGGTGGGTGCCGATAGATATCCAGAAGAGGCCACACGAGGTGTGGTTCAAGGCTATGCAGAACTATCTCAAGGCCACTTACGGTCTCGAGGCCGACCCGCAGTGCGTGAATGTGTCGAGGGCGTGCTTTCTAGCCTACGATCCTAACTGTTATGTTAATCCCAATATTTGTCCATTTTAAACATTAAAGAATATGACAAAAGAAAACATAAAAAAGGAATTCCCCATCGAGGTATGGGAGAACTCAAACACAGAGAGAATCAACGCGGCTAAGCCTATGGCTCCGGCCGCAAGTGAAGAACCCGCAAATGCCAAGGCAGACATCAAGCCAAATGAGTATGCAGAGCAAGATCTCTACTCACAAGTGAAGATGACTGCCAAATGCCTTGTGGACAAGGGCTCTGACATAACCTCGAGTTATGACGAGTGGTTGAAAGCAGGCTTTGCCCTTGCCGACGGACTCGGTGAGAATGGACGAGACATCTATCATCTGATAAGTAGTCTTTATCCAAACTACAATCAGGAAGAATGCGACAAGCAATTCGACGCTTGCCTGAAAAGCCATGGACATGGAGTGACCATCAAGACTTTCTTCCACATGGCAAAGCAGGCTGGTGTGGACATCGCTGATGTGGCACGCCAAAATGCCCATCATCCCCATAATCCCCAAAATGGGGAAACGGGGGAAACAGAGATGCCACAAATGCCCAAATTTACATTCACAGACAAAGTGCCACTGGAGTATTGGCCGAAGACATTCCAAAAGCTCCAGCAGATTGCCGAGGACAGGGAGACTGCCGACATGCTCACCTTAGGCATCATCACTGCCTCATCGGCTTGTCTGCCCAAATACGTGGGCAACTATGACCGCCATTTGGTTTTTGCCTGCCTATATGCCTTCATTGTCGCACCACCGGCATCCAACAAGGGTTCACTTTCAGCCATACATGCCTTCATAAAATATGTACATGATTCAATCCGCCGTGCCAACAAGGCCGAATTTGATGAATATGAGCAGAAGTTGGCCGACTATCAGGCACAGAAAGGCAAAAAGGGACAGCACATCGCCGAACCGAAGCAACCACCCTATCGCTCACTGCTTATCAATGCCAACTCGTCGGCTACGGCTATGTATCAGGCTCTCAGCGACAACCACGGATGCGGGTTCACATTTGAGAGCGAAGGCGATGCCATGTCCAACGCATTGAAGAGCGACTACGGCGACTATAGCGACGGACTAAGAAAGGCATTCCACCACGAGAACATCAGTTACAGCCGACGCAAGGAAAACGAGCGGGTTGACATCAAGAAACCACGATGGGCAATACTCCTCACTGGCACACCCGACCAAGTGGGCAACCTTATTCCAACCGCCGACAATGGCACATTCTCTCGATTCCTCTTCTATATGCTCAGCCGAAAGCTCGATTGGAGAGACGTCTTTGCTGAAGAAGACATTACCCTTGACGATGAGTTTGAGAAGATGGGTAAGGACTTCTACATCGTCTATCTCAAGCTGGCTGCTCGCAAGGACAACCTGCGATTCAAGCTCGCTGATGAGCAAAAAAGGAAATTCAACCGTTTTTTCAAGGACCTGCAGGAAGAACAGGTTGCCATGTTTGGAGACGACATCGTGGCTTCCGTAAGGCGACTTGGACTTATCGCCTTCCGTATAGCAATGGTGCTCACAGCCATGCGTTTTATTGATGACCCTACTGTTGACATACAGAATATCCCAGAGGTCATCTGTGACGATCGCGACTACGAGATTGCCATATCCATGGTGAATCAGCTCATCAATCACACCTCAATGGTGTATAGCAACCTTCTTAGAAAGTCGGCTGCAAATGATGACTCTGATGTTACCGCAAATATGCCCAGCAGAGACAAGCAGCTATTTGAGAAATTATCCGTAAACTTCACCACCAAGGACTTTAATGCTACAGCCGAGGAACTTAATATTCCCCTAAAGACCGCAGAGAAGATAATAGGACGATTCATCACCAGACACAAGGTTGTCGTCAGAATAAAGAACGGCTTCTATCGCAAGGTAAAGCCTAACGACAAAGAATAACACTCAACATAAAAATAATGAGTGCAAAATAATGCAAACGAAAGCGGCTTTTCCCATTGCATGGGAAGGGTCGCTTTTTCTTCGTATCTTTGCATCGTCAAAAGGGAGGAAAGCCCGAGACGCTCTGAGAGCCTCGGCGGAACGCTCTAAGAGCGTTGGCCCAACACCCTAAGAGCGTAGGGGCTACCCTCCCGAATGACGACAAACGTGATCTTTAACTTATTGTTTAACAAAAAAATTTATCATCACCATGATTAATTTTTCTCTTAGCATGAGGGCGGCAGACCCCTCAAAGCAGGACGGGCAGAAGAGAGCCTATCCTAATGCCCAGGCTGCAAAGGTTATGCAGCTGGACGAGTTTTCAACCCACATCGCCAAGCATGGCAGTCCCTACCATCGCTCCGACATCAATGCGGTGCTCACACGTTCGGTGGACTGCCTGCGCGAGATGCTCCTCGCCGGCAATAAGGTAGCCTTGGGCGACCTCGGCAACTTCTACGTCCGCCTTGAGTCGAAGGGTGCGCCGAGCATCGCCGAGTTCAACGCCTCGACCCACATCACCGGAGTGAAGGTGTATTGGGAGCCAGGTCCCCTGTTCTGTGACTTGATCAACGAGGCTGAGTTTGTCAACGTTGCCACCCGCCGTGCACAGGATGCCACCCTCAAGGCAGAGCGCGCCGGCCAGACCACGGTTGACATCTCGAAGGACGCAAGCTCCAGCGGCAATGGCAGTGGCAATGACACTCCGTCGGGAGGCAGTGACAATCCTTCAGGAGGCAGTGACAATCCTTCAGGAGGCAGCGACAATCCTTCAGGAGGCAATGACTCTCAGTCGGGAGGCGGTTCTTCCAGCTCAGGTGATCCCGACTTCGAGTAGGCCTTTCCTCTCTCTCATTCCCTTCTCACATTCCGTTTCACTTCTTTATCAACTTGGAAAGAAGGAGCGGGTGTGGGGAGGGATTTTTCTTTTTGGGTATATATAGAACAAAAAAAAGGAGTTACGATAACCGTAACTCCCTGTTGTTTCAAGTAGCGGGGGTGGGACCCGAACCCACGACCTCCGGATTATGAATCCGACGCTCTAACCAGCTGAGCTATCCCGCCATTGCTTGTTTGCGGGTGCAAAGGTACTACATTTTTATTAAACTACCAAACTTTTTCGCGAAAAATTTTCGTATTTCGTTTTTTTTTTGTATTTTTGTGCCGTAAAAACGCTAAAAACAATGAGTAAGACCAAAATTTGTATCGATTACCCACTCGCAACCAAGTCGCACAGCATAGTGTGGAACCTGATAGGACATGCCCACGGACTGTCGAAATGGATGGCCGACTATGTTGAGGAATCCGGCGGAATCTTCACATTCAAGTGGGGAGAGGTGTGGACACAACAGGACGTGAGAACCTCCGAGATGATCGGAATGGAGGAAAACCACTTCATACGTCTGAAATGGGACGTCAACGAGGACGACGAGGATTATTGGGAGATGAGAATAGAGAAAAGCGACTTCAGCGGCAACCTCTCACTGATCATCACCGACCACGTGGATGACGACGACGTTGACTACATGAAAGAGGTGTGGAACGGCAATCTTGAGCGCCTTCATGCGGTCAGTGGCCTCTAAATATCATAAAAAAACGGAAAAAGGCTATGATTTCTGATTTTTTTGTGTAACTTTGCACGCTGTTAGAGAAAAGGCGCGCATAGATAAGGTATCGCGCGCCCAAAAATATATAGCAGTAAAGAGATGTTTCGTATTAAGAAATTAGACATATTCATAGCCAAGCAGTTTGGACTGCTCTTCATCGGCACGTTCTTCATCTGCCAGTTTGTGCTGATGATGCAATTTCTGTGGCGCTATGTTGACGAACTCATTGGCAAGGGTCTCTCGATGGAGATTCTGGCGCAATTCTTCTGGTACATGGGTCTTATGCTCATGCCCCAGGCATTCCCGCTCGCCATTCTTCTTTCTTCGCTCATCACCTTCGGTAACCTGGGCGAGAGTTCGGAGCTCACAGCCATCAAGGCTGCCGGAATATCGCTCATGCAGGCATTCCGCTCGCTGATTGTTATCGTAATCTTCATTTCGGGAATGTCGTTCTACTTTCAGAATGTGGTGGGGCCTGATGCCAACAAGTCGTTTGGCCAACTGTTGCTGTCGATGAAGCAGACAAATCCCGAGTTGGAGATTCCCGAGGGAATATTCTATGACGGTATTCCCAACTGCAACCTGTATGTGCAGAAGAAGGACATGACGACCGGAAAGTTGTATGGAATCACCATTTACAAGATGACAGGCGGATATGAGGATGCCGCCATCATCCTTGCCGACTCGGGAATGTTGCAATCCACAGCCGAGAAGAAACACTTGCTGCTGACGCTTTACAGCGGAGAGTGGTTTGAGAACATGCGCTCGCAGGACATCGCCGGAAGCGCAAGCATCCCCTATCGCCGCGAGACATTCTCGACCAAAAGGATTGTGCTCGACTTTGACGGAGGATTCAATATGGCCGACGTGGCTGGAATATCATCAGACGCACGCTCAAAGAGTATGCAGAAGATAAGTCACGACCTCGACTCCATATACGAGTTCAACGACAGTGTGGCACATTCATATTACAACGAAAGCAAATATTCCACTTTCTATCAACCCTCAATCAGCAAGGAAGACTCACTCAAAGCCGACAAAAAGGCCAAAGCCGGCGAAGTGAACATCGACTCCATCTTTGCACGCCAGCCACTCGAATCCAAGCAGGACATCGTGAGGGGAGCCATCAGCAGTATCAATTCCCAACAGATGATGATAAGCATGAAGGGCGACTATTCCTACTCGCTCAACCGCCAGGTGAGAACCCACCAGATTGAGGCCATCGGCAAGATTACGCTGTCGCTGGCATGTATCATCTTCTTCTTCATCGGTGCCCCGCTGGGCGCCATCATCCGCAAGGGTGGATTGGGAGTGCCGGTGATTATCTCGGTGCTCGTGTTCATCGTATATTACATCTTCGAGAACTCGGGAATGAAGATGGCACGCGACGGCAACTGGACAG
>CALZMK010000103.1 GCA_945788545.1 uncultured Prevotella sp. | reverse complement strand
AGTTGTGGTACAGTCTACCGCCTGTACTCTTTATCACTCTTCCACCGCTCTATAATGGCGTCGAATTTCTTTAGATTATCTGGTTCGCGGAAAGCCAAGTGTGTACAGTCTACAAAGTAGAGAGGCGAATTTGGATAATGACGTTTCCAATTCTCTATGTTATCGTGCCATGCCTGGCAGACCAGCTCTCTGAAAGCCGCTTCATCAGTTTCATCATCGTTTGGTATAAAATCCATTGGCTGGCTGACCATGATGTTGATGATTGGACCTGAATAATTCAGGGTTGGCATGGTTTCGTAAAGTTGGTCAAAGATGTCCCGTCGCTTATGGAAACTTGGCGGTTGGGTGGTTTTTTGCTCTATCTTGCAGTATAGGGTCCGGTCATATATGCCTTCCATGTTTATTACTTGCAGGTCAAGTCCCCGGTGACGTTGCTGCATGTATATGGCAAAGGCTATTGACAGTTCCGCCCCCACGCAATAGCCTGCGACTGCAAAGATTGGCTTGCCCTTGAGGGCCACCATGACAATATTTTCGTAGATCTTGAACAATTCGTCGAGTGTAGCTTTGTCCTTGTCAATGAAATTGGAGCAGAACGACTCGAGGCAGAATACGGAGAAGTGCTTTTCAAGGGCTGTAACCACGGGTTCGTTGTAGGGATAGTAGTCCACGATACCGTTGATAAAAATGATTACGGGCTTGTCCGTATAGGTCTCTTCGCTCCAGAAGTAGAGATTCGGGTCTATAGTCCTGACAAGGGTTCGTATGCTCCTTGAGGCGATGACATCATAGGTGGTGAAGAAGAGGTTGTATTCTGATGCCGCATGACGGACGAATTCGTTGAGCGTGGACGATGTCATGCCTGCTTCGAACAAATCGGACTCAGGGGTTAGTGTCGGCACGTTGAGGATTGTGCCCGCTGCGTCCAGCAACTGCTGCCCGATGGTGTCGGGATTGGTATTTGCGTTGTAGTCTATGTATGCGGCAAGTTCCGAAAGAGTGGAGTGCCTGTATATGTCAGCGGCGCGTAAGGTGACGCTGAAGACTCTGTTGATGTCAAAGACCAATCTGATTACTGATATGGAATCTCCTCCGATTGATATGAAATTGTCATCGCGACCTATGAAGTCGGCTTTTGTCAGGATGCGCCACATCTTAGCCAGCCGCTTCTCGGTGAGCGTTACCGGCATCTTATAGTTTTGCAGGGGTTTCGCCATGTTAGGACGAGGCAACTGGGCACGGTCTACCTTTCCGCTCGTGTTGTAGGGGAAACTATGCAGGGGGACTATTACGGCCGGTATCATATATGATGGCAGATGCTGGCGTAGATACTCAATGAGTGCGCCGGAGTCAAACGCTGCCGCATCGGTTGTAAGGACGTATGCCACCAAAGTCTTGGCTGCTTGGTCATCATGCGCGAGGGCAACGACATCGTTGATGCCATGACCGTAGTTCTTGATTTGGGACTCCACCTCGCCCAATTCGATTCTGAAGCCGTTGATTTTTACCTGGAAGTCAACCCGCCCCAGAAAGATCAGATGCCCGTCACCGCGTCGCATCACAAGGTCGCCACTCTTGTAGAGGATCGTGTTTATGCCTGATGCCAGGTCAGATGCTGAGGCGTATGGGTTGGGTATGAATTTTTGTCTGTTCAGCTCGGGACGGTTCTGATAGCCTCGAGCCAGTTTTACGCCTCCGATATATAACTCGCCGACTGCATAGTCGGGCAGGAGCTTCTGGTTCCTGTCCAACACGTAGCAGGTCACTCCCGGCATATTGATGCCTATGTCGTTAATCTGCGAGTTGGGGGTGCAGATGTTGTATGTCGCGTCGACGGCATTTTCTGTCGGTCCGTATGCATTGATTAACTTGTGGTTTCTGCTCCAAAACTCCATTGCCTCGTGGGTGGTAGTGTCACCGCCCATGACGATGGTCGCCAGCGAAGGCAGTTCTGCCTTAGGTAGGTTGGAGACCATCACGGAAGGGATGGTGGCGTTGGTGATATGGTTTTGACGCATGAATGTGTGCAGCAGATTGGCATCCTTGCGTTCGTCCTCCAGAGGCAGGAACAGTGCGGCTCCTATGGCAAGGGCCGGGAAGATCTCTACCACTGAGGCGTCAAAGACGAAGTTGACGTACTGCATGATGTGTGCGTCCGCGTCCAATTGCTGCAAGGAGATATTGTTTGCGATGGTATGAGCCAAGGCTCTGTGACTTATCGGAATACCTTTGGGCACACCTGTCGTGCCTGAGGTGTAGATCATATAGGCTTCGTCTTGGGGTGTCACATCGGGCAACCTGTCAGATATGGTGGCGGCGGCATGATCGATGTCGCTTATATTGAGGCTGGCAATCCCCCGGAAGTATTTTTCCGTATATTGATTGACGAGGATGAGGGACATCTCGCAATCCTCGAATATGTGTCTGATTCGGGACTCGGGGCTGGTGTAATCAAGGGGCACATACGAGTTGGATGATTTGAGGATACCCAAGATGCCTGCAATGGCATCTATGCTCTTGGGCATAGCGAGCCCTACCCTGTTGTGCCTTATGTCTCGCGACACCAGTGCAAGGGCGACGAGATCGCTCATGTGGTCCAGTTCTGTATATGTGATGCTCTTGCCGTCGTGAGCGATGGCGGTTTGCCTGGGGCTTTCCGCCACTCTTTGCCTGAAAGATGTAAGGAACGTCTTGGGCTCGTCGGCTCTGTGCAGAAAGTCGTGCTCGATCGTGAGCAATTCGGTTTGACGCTGGGACGTCACCATGCGGATATCGTCCAAACGAATGTCCGGTTGTTCGGCAACCTGTGCAAGGATATATTTGAATGTTTCAGCAACGGAATTGATGAAACCGGTCTCAAACCTCGGATTGTGGCGTATCTCACAACTGATGACTCCGTCACTCTCGATTCTGAGCATGAGGTCTGCAGGAATTTCCGTCGGCACGTGCTTCCAGAGCACTACCTCGCAACCGACAAGTTCCAACCTCGTGCTATTCATGCTCAATGGATAGTTGATTACTACGTTGAGGGTCTTCTGTTTTTCTCCATCCGCGCTTTGTGGCATGAAATCGCTGTAATGGACATAGACATGTGTCTTCTCGTGCTGCCTGTTCTCATTGGCATATCTCAGCAGGTCGGAAAAGGTCCCGTGCTTGCCAAAATTGAACTTTATGGGAAGATTGTTGATATAAGTGCCGAAAATTCGTTTGTCTCTTGGCGACATGGATAGCGAATGTAGCAAAAGGAACTCGTCGGCATTCAACATTCTTGACAGCGTCAATGCCCATGCAGACGAATAGATGCGGAACAGAGTCGTAGAGTACTGCCCACACAGTTCCCTCAGGCGAGATTCCAGTTCGGGTTTGATGGAAAACAGGAATGAGAACGACGCACTGGGAGACGCCTCTTTTTGTATAATCTGAGGTATGGCAATGCCGGCCGGTACGTCGGCCAGATATTGTTTCCAATATGTGACATTGTCTTGTCTTCCTGCCTTGAAGTTGTTCTCAAGAACGCTGTTATATTGTTCAAGGTCGTGAGTCTGCGAGGCAAAGATATAGGCATCGTGTACGAGCTGGTCGTATATTTCTGAAAGTCTTGCGAAGAATTGGTGTGCTGTATTGGCATCAAGTACCACATGGTGAATCAGATGGAACAGGTAGAAATCCGCGCCATACCTTATGCAATAAAAACGACAAGGAAATTCGCGGTTCAGATCGAAAGGCTGTCTTGCCAAAGTGTCAATGAGGGTGTCAAGCGTGCCATATCTCCCGACTTCTTTTTCTTCAATGATACGAAAGGGAACTTCAAAAGTATCACTCTCGTGAATGAAAAAGGGCATGTCATCCCTTACCTGAATGGTTGACGAGAAAGGCAGATACTCCTGCATTATGTTCTTGTAAGCTTCTCTCAGCGTTGGGATGGAGAGGTCGCCCCTGACACGAAATGCGTAGTTAGGCCCATTATATTCTGTAGTGGGAAACTTCAACACGTCGTCCAACCATATTTTTTCTTGAAGAGAATTCAGTCTAAGGGCTTTAGTCATAAGAAAGTGTATGCCAGTTTAAATAAAAAATTAAATCTCTGCTGCGGGATAGGTACAACAAAACTGCCTCCTTGCAGATAGTCACTATTGAGGACATTGTAGAAGTTTGCCTCTCCCCGCAATCTTTTGTACACACAATCGAGTCCTGCATTGAGCACCGCGTAACCGTTCAACTGGTTAAGAGGCTCGTTGATACGTTCATCATTGATGTATATATAGGTACCATCTAATGGTGCATATTGTTTCGTTTGATACATCACGTTAGCCTTGATGTGCATCTTCCAATTCTTTTTGTCCAGGAGTCGGTATTGTGCCAAAGCCGTGAGTTTGAAATCCGGCACGCCATTGATATGCGAGTTGGTGACAAGATATTTGTCGCTGCCCAAGACTCGCTGGTAAGAGAGGTTCATTTGGGCATACCATCTTTTCTTCTTGAACGAGAGCACATTCTCCACACCAAGCACCTTCAACGAACCAGCATTGTGCATAATGTCTTGTGGGGTTACAATAAAATAGATATTGTTTATCAACGAATTATAGTACACACTACAGTCATATTTCAAGTACACACGAGCAAAATCATGGCTATAGGACAACTGTATGGCATCCATTTTCTCCGCTTCCAGCTGATCACCTCCCTTGTACATGTTAAGAGTCGAAGCACGATACAGATACGGTGCGTCGACAAAGGAGCGGGAATATGACAACTTCACGTTATTGTAGGGAGAAATCTTGTATATCAAAGACAGACGGGGAGAAAACTCACTCAGATTGTTATTGTTGTAGCGGTGTTTGAAGTCGTAGCGTATGCCTCCGTTGAAAATGAAGCGTTCGCCCAATGATAACTTCAATTGGGCAAACGCAGACAAATACCACTCGCTACCAGACTTGAGTGTCTGGTTTTCATCTGAAAATGTAAGCAAAACCCGATTAAACCTGTCACCCATTAAAAAGGTACTGTTACTCATGGTGTAATTCTCAAACTGAGTTCCGAAAAGTACAGAGCCTTTGAGTCTCTTTTTCTGGAAAGCATAGTTTGACTGCACGATACCTCCGTAGGTGTAGTCGTTCCACGATTGGACTTGGTACAACCCATTCTCGCACATTCCCACTGGCGCAAGACTGGGTTCCAACACTTCACCTGGACGCGCGGGTAAATACCTGTTTCCCGGCAATATAGTATCACCACACACATCATAGTTCGTACAACTCTCCATGTCAACGTATGCCTGAATCTTTGCAGACCATTTATCCCACGACTTCTCGTAAGAAAGTTCCAAATGAGTATTGTCTCTTGAGTGTCCGGGAGTGGCTCCGTTTATCTTCCTGTATTTATCATAGGAATAGGGTCCGATGTGAACCAAGTTAGAATAAGCTGGAACTCTCTTGGAGCTTTGTGTATTGAACAAGAAACTGAAATTTTTCCACTTAGCCGTCACTCCTATGTCGTATGATGGCTTGCGGTTATAGCCCTCGATATACATGTAGCCGGGCGTCGGCACTCTGCCATAAAACTCCCTATCTCCGGGACTGACACTGCGTTTCTCTCCTTGTGAGGAATAGATTGAAGCCCAGACGAGGAAATCGATGCCGTAATAGCTCTTCCCCATCAGGATATCTGCAAGATAAGTCTTGTTGTTGCCGATTCCTGCAGAGACCTTTATTCCGTCTGCCTCGCTGCCAGTCTTGGTGATGATGTTGACCACTGCCGTTAATGCCACATTGCCATAAAGAGAGGAAGCAGGGCCTCGCAGCACCTCTATCTGCTTAATCTTCTCGAGACTCGTCCTGAAATCTGGCTGCTCGGAGTTCGTCGTCCTGCTGTTAAGTCGGTGGCCATTGAGCATAATCAATATTTTTTCCTGTGTGTAGGAGTAGACACCATGCATCGCGACATTTGACTCAAGCCCCTCGACCTTGGTCATACCAGGCACATACATCACGAGCAGGTCACTTAATGTCTTCGCCCCCGAAGCCTTTATCATCTCCTCGGTGATGAGAGTCACGGGCACCGGAGTTTCCTCTATGCTCTCCGCCTGTTGCGATGCTGTGG
>CALZMK010000102.1 GCA_945788545.1 uncultured Prevotella sp. | reverse complement strand
GATTGTGTCGATGCCCCTAAAGGCTGAGGGCAACAGCAGATGGCGCTCTTTCCTAATAGGCAGTATGAGCGGTATAGTGGAGCCAATAGGAGCCATACTCGTAATCCTGCTCACATCGTGGCTCACTCCCGCCATGCCCTATATGCTTGCCTTTGCCGCTGGCTCTATGCTATATGTAGTGATAGAGGAACTGATTCCCGAGGCAAGCACTGGTGAACACAGCAATATCAGTACCATCGGCTTTGCCATTGGTTTTGTACTGATGATGATACTCGACGTGGCGCTGGGAAGTTAAGAATTAAGAGTTAAGAGTTATTATGGGATATACACCTTTGAGGTTTTTTCTTAACCTTATTATATTATATATAGCCTATGGAATATGCCGTGTGGCTTTCGTGATGGAAAACTGGGGACTGTTTGCCTCCGACTTCCAATGGAGCTCTGTGCCCGATATGATGCATGGAGCATGGATGTTCGATACGTCTGCCATACTATATACTAATATCTTATATGCCCTGTTGATGCTCATACCGCTCCATTACAAGGAAACGGGAGGATGGCAGATGACTGCAAAATGGGTATATATGATTGTGAATGGAGCGTGCATAGCCACCAACCTTGCCGACAGTGTTTATTTCAAATACACCATGAGACGCACAACCAATACCGTATTCTCAGAGTTCAGCAACGAGGGCAATATCGGCAGTATCATTGGTGTGGAGTTCCTTCGCCACTGGTATCTCGTTCTCCTCTTTATTATAATAATGTGGGGAATGTGGAAGTGCTATTTCGGTAGTGGATTCAAGATTAAGAAGAGGACGACAGATATGCCAAGAGGCAAAAGGCTGATGAAATATTACATCGTTGAGACCCTTTGCTTCGGTATCTTTATTCCACTATGTATCTGCGGTATGCGAGGTGGAGCCACCACGGCCGTGCGACCGATTACCATCAGCAACGCCAATCAATACGTTGTCCATCCACAAGAGGCTGGTATTGTGCTCAACACTCCATTCTCGCTCATCCGCACCATAGGGAAAAAAGTATTTGAGATCCCCGACTATATGTCAGAGAAAGAGATGAATGCCCTCTTTTCGCCAGAAAAAAGGCCTAATTTTTCGCCTTCGCTCACCAACTCGTCCTCATCCCTAATTCCTAATTCCTCATCCCTAATTCCTAATTCTCAAAAGAAAAACGTGGTTATACTGATTGTGGAGAGTTTCGGTCGCGAGTATATCGGAGGATATAACAAATGGCTCGACGGGGGAAAATATAAGGGATATACACCTTTTGTGGATTCACTGATGCAGCATAGCCAGACATTCCTCTACTCATATTGCAACGGCAGGAAGAGTATCGACGGTATGCCGAGTATCCTGTCGAGCATACCGATGTTTGTCGAACCCTTCTTCCTCACTCCGGCGTCGATGAACGACGTGAGCGGGATTGCGGGCGAACTCAAGAACAAGGGATATTATTCGGCATTCTTCCACGGGGCTGAGAACGGTTCGATGGGTTTCCAGGCCTTTGCCCGCAAGACTGGATTCATTGACTATTTCGGAAGGACAGAATATGATGCCGACAAGAGATTTGATGGCGACAAGGACTTTGACGGAATGTGGGCGATATGGGACGAACCCTTCCTGCAGTTTTTTGCCACAAAGATGTCGGAGTTCAAGCAACCCTTTGTCTCGGCAGTCTTCACTGCTTCATCCCATCATCCTTACAAGGTGCCCGAGAAATACAAGGACATATATAAGGAGGAAGGAATCGCCATCCACAAGTGCATAAGATATACCGACAATGCCTTGCGTCTGTTCTTCGAGAAGGCAAAGACTCAGCCATGGTATGAGAACACCTTGTTTGTCATTACGAGCGACCACACCAACCTCAGCGATCATGCGTATTATCAGACAGACCTTGGTGGGTTCTGTTCGCCAATCATCTTCTTCGACCCAAGTGGTGACTTGCAACCGGGAATGCGCAATGCCATTGCCCAACAGATAGACATCATGCCGACGGTGCTGTCGTATTTAGGTTATGACCGTCCGTATGTGGCTTTCGGTTGCGACTTGCTTACCACTAAGGACGAGGACACATGGGCCGTCAACTATCTCAATGGCATCTACCAATACGTCAAGGGCGACTGGCTCCTGCAGTTCGACGGACAGAAAGCCAAGGCTCTCTACCGATTCCGCACCGACCTTCTGCTCAAGGACAATCTCCTCACGAAAGAGCCAAATGTGGCAAAGAATATGGAGCGTCAGGTGAAAGCCATTATCCAGTCATACATGACGCGAATGGTGAATAATCAGTTGACAAATTAACGAGTTAACAAGGTAACAAGTTAACATGTTGACGTGTTATTTGTTTATTTCGCCGAGATAATCATAGAGCTTCTGCAGATAAGCCTTGGCTCTCTTTGTCCTATCATCAACCGACTTGTCGTTTGAAGATGCTGCTACTGTCTTTTGAGTATTGTCGAAGATCGTATATCCCGTGGAATCCACTATTCCCATAGCATCTGGGAATGTGAAGAATGCAAAATGTGGAGCATCTGCGTCGAGCAAGTCCTTGGAATATAGGAACTCGTCGTGCGGCAATCCAAGCATAGCCAATACCGTAGCGGGGATGTCTATCTGCCCACCTATTGTCTCCACCTTTCGAGGCTCTTCTATCATACCACCCACGATGATAAGCGGTATCTCATATCTCCACAGTTTGTAGTTGTCAATCTCCTGGGGCCAGCAACCGAGATGGTCGGGCACAATCACTACCATCGTGTTCTTCCATTGCGGCAACTTCTTAAGCTCCGCAATAAATCGCCCGAGGTGGAAGTCGGCATAGGAGAAGGCATTGAGTTCGGGTTGCTTCATCTTGTGATAGTCGGGCACGTCGAAGGGCTCATGACTACTTCCCGTCATCATCATCTTCATAAATCTTTTCTTCGGGTCGAAAGCCTTGATGTCGGCAAGAAGACGGTCATATACTGGGCCATCAGCCACTCCCCACTTACCCGTCTGCAGTTTCTTCTCAAAGTCAAACTGATGAGTTATATGTTGGAATCCTGTTCCAATAAGATACGATTTCATATTACTGTAGTTGGCATCACCACCATAATAGAAATGCGTGTCATATCCATTCTTACCAAGCGAGCCGGCTATAGAAGGCAGTGATGTGGATATTCGTGGCATATCCATAATGCTCATCGTGGGTTGTGCGGGCAATGCGCTCGTCACCGCCACCATAGCCCTGTCGGTGCGGAAGGAGTTGGCATAGATATTCGAGAAATATATTCCCTCACGAGTGAGTCTGTCGAGATTGGGAGTGACACCCTTAACGTGTCCTTTCTCTTCCATGATATATTTCGAGAATCCCTCAAGACATATCAAGACAACATTATAATCCTTTCTCTCGGCATCAGGACGCAGAGACGTATAAGTCATCTGTCGGAATATCCCGTCGGCATCCTTTCCCTCCATATAGCGATAGCGAGTGGCAATATTCTCCTGATGAGTGGCTGCCTCCATAAATGAGAACAGAGGATTGACGGCAGCATGATTAAGCAGTATGTCGGATGAGAAATACACGCTTCCCGTATGATTAGTGCCAGTATCCACCCCACCCCTTATGGGTATGATGAGAGCAGCAGATAGCAGCAGCATGACAATGGAGCTTACTATACTTTGCATTAAGCTCGGCTTATCTCCGTTTGCCTTACCCATACCATTAGTCCAGAT
This sequence comes from uncultured Prevotella sp., assembly GCA_945788545.1. Next base: position 2,386 of record CALZMK010000102.1, on the reverse strand, counting down.
AGCGATATATGCCATTGGGATAAACATCGCCACTGCCACTGCGATAATCACCAACGGCACGTAAACCATCTGCCATGTGGTCATGCTTGCCATTGCGTCCGCAGGTGATGTCTTGATATAGAGAAGCGGAGTATTGTCAAGCGGAAAGCGCCAATAGCCATAAAGCACTAGATTGCTGACGTATGCCAATGACGAGGCAAGCGACACGATGCCGAAGGATATGTTCCACATCCACTGCCATCCCCGGCCTTTCCACCACACTCCTATTGTCAGTAGCAGTCCCGCCAGCATCGTCAGATAGCCGGCAATGCTTATATCGAGTCTCATCCCATGCCACAAGACCAAAAGCCAGTCGGCAAGGCTGTAATCCTGAAGATAAATCACACAAAAAGGGAATTGCGCCACAACTCCCACCGCCGTCCAATACAGCAATACAAGGGAAAATGAAATGATTAATCTCAGAACTCTTGTCATACTAAATCAAAACAAATAATTATCACGGCTTTTAGATTCGATTTCCATTGCATGAGGTTTAACAACATTCAATTTCTCTCCATTCATAACCTTCTCATATTTTAGAAGATAATTGTCACACATCACCTTAGAATTGAACATATCTCCTGCATACTCATGACACACAATAGGATTAAATTTATGTTCTCCAGATAAATAGGATATCATTTCCGCCTTATTTGAAGTAAGAAATCCGACATCGTCATGGACAAGTTCAGGAAGAGACCCATACGGAGTGCCAAATACAGGAGCTCCACAATATAAACTTTCAGTAATCGCAAGTCCAAAAGGTTCATCCCATCTGACCGGGAAGACCAAACCTTTACTATGCTGTAGAAAATTTATTTTCTCATTTCCTCCAACCATTCCTTTGAATATCACCCTGGGACTCAAAGTAAACCTGAAACCCATTTTAAAATTAAGTCTTCTGCCACCTAATACCATCAGTCTTTGATTGTCAAGAGCGGTAACGACATCTATCGCCCCCTGTACATTCTTCACTCTCCAAGCTGCATTACCTAAAAAATGATAATAATCACGAGATTCTGAAATATTCAGTTTGCCATAATCATTCCAGTCTAATCCATTATAGACATAACTGTCCGACCCATTCCTATTAGCATGATTTTTAGATACAAAAACTGCATTCATATCAATATTCTTCAGATAATTACCATGATATGTAACAATATATGGCTTTTCACCCGAATAATTCATTGCAGTATCATTGAAATGTATAATATCAACACTATCTGGAATTTGAGCTTCTATAGATTTATTATCATCCAAAAATATACAATTCGCAAAATCACAAGACGACCCTTTTTTACAAAGGAATGTCACCTTATGACGCTTCTTCACGAGTTCAGAACCTAAATACCACACAACACGTTCAGTCCCCCCGTATTTGATTGCCGGAAGCAAAGAATTTACGACCAATAATATATGCATAATTATGACTTAAAATATTGATACCTGTTATTATATTATGCAAAATTACACAAAAAAAATGGAATTACCATCTTTTCCCCTAAAAATAAACATTATATAATATAAAAAAAGGATTTTTATTTTGAAATAGACAAGCTAAAAGTTAAAAATACGGTAAAAAGACACGACTTTTCCGAAAAAGTCATAACTTTTAAGGAATTAATTCCAAAAAAGTCATAACTTTTAGAGAATAGCTTCCGAAAAAGTCATCATATCCACTTTGGGAGTTTCCACCTGTTCCACCTATTCCACCAGTTCCGCAAGTTCCGCAAGCATGGTGGTGGAATAAAAAGGAAACCTTCGCCGTTGGGTCTTTACTTTATTTAAGACCGTCAATATTTAAATATAAAGCTAACTTGCAAGCATTAATCCGCTAATTGACAAGCTATCTTCTGCCAGTTAGCAAAAGATCATTTGCAAGCAAGCACAATGATAGAATAACCCCCTTGGACACATCACAACACTACCCTATAATGACATCAAGACAATACCCTATAATGACATCAAGACAACACCTTATCTACATACCACATAGAAGAGCTGTCAGATATTCTCTCATTGCTCATTCATCCAACCTACATTTCACTCTCCATTCAACCAATTCTCTTGAATATCCTCATAATCTACTTTCCGCAAGGGTTGGTGGAAGTTGCGGAACAGGTGGAACTGGTGGAAACTCCACCTAAATATTATACTCAAGATACTGAAGAAATGAAGGAGAAATAGGGTCTTAAGATACTTTTCCATTTATGTCAACATACTTTTTTGAGGCAGAAAACCTATGTCTTTGTTTAATAATGTTAACGATTTAAACTTTCTTAGCTAAATATTTGCGAATATCGGGAAATACTCTTAATTTTGCATCATCGCACGTTAGCCCCAT
>CALZMK010000101.1 GCA_945788545.1 uncultured Prevotella sp. | reverse complement strand
TTCTCGTTGAGTGATGCAGTGCGCACTCTCGACAACGTTTCGGGAGTCATCTGCAGCAAACTGGCAATATATACCAATGGCGCCCTCAACACCAATTGGGGTTGGGTTTTCACCAGTCGTGAATATCTGTCCTGTGCAGGTGCAAACCTTAGCATGTCGGCCTTTACCTGACTCTGAATGAGCGACTCTTCGAGTATCTTGCGATAGAGTATCTGAATATTCACACTGCGCATCGCTATCTGCTCGAGAGCCAATTTGGGTATAGCAAATACCACCGTGTTCTCGAGAGCCATAATCTGCAGGCTCGTTGGAGCCTCGTTGAACAGGCTCTCAATGCACATCACTATACTGTTCTCGGTAGCCATGTGCTCGGTCACCTCCTTGCCGTTCTTGAAGTAGAATTGGCGGAGCATACCCTTTACAATCCAAAGGAAGCTGGTGCACACCTCCCCCTCGGCAAGAACAGTCTCGTTCTTGGAATATTTCATCGGAACAAGAATGCTCTCCAGCATATCAAGTTCGTCGTGTGACATCGTACTGTATCTGCGTGCAAGTTCTCTTGCCACATCACGCTTGGTAATTCCTAATGTTGCCATCTTCGTTATAATATTATAAGGTTTAATCAAGTTTAAGTACTGCGAGGAATGCCTTCTGGGGCACCTCCACATTTCCAATCTGTTTCATTCTCTTCTTACCCTTCTTCTGCTTCTCAAGCAGTTTGCGCTTACGGCTCACGTCACCACCATAACACTTGGCAGTCACGTCCTTTCTCACGCATTTGATAGTCTCTCTCGCCACAATCTTAGCTCCAATGGCAGCCTGTATGGCGATGTCAAACTGCTGACGCGGTATCAGTTCCTTGAGTTTCTCACACATCCTGCGTCCGAAGGTCACGGCATTGTCCTGATGGGTGAGCGTTGACAATGCATCCACTGGTTCGCCATTGAGCAAGATGTCGAGCTTTGCCAGTTTTGAGGGGCGGAAGCAGTCGATATGATAGTCAAACGAGGCATAGCCCTTGGATATGCTCTTGAGCTTGTCGTAGAAGTCGATGACTATCTCTCCGAGCGGAAGCATGAAATGCAGTTCCACGCGGTTGCCGCTCACATACTGCTGGTCGATGAGCTCGCCTCGCTTGTCGAGACAAAGTGTCATTATCGGACCGATATAATCGGCTGCAGTGATGATCGATGCCCTGATATAAGGTTCCTCGATATGGTCGATCATTGTCTGGTCGGGCAATCCCGACGGGTTGTGCACCTCCTTTTTGCCCCCCTGCTTGTCGTAGCACATATACGACACGTTGGGCACAGTGGTGATGACATCCATGTTAAACTCACGGTCGAGTCGCTCCTGCACGATTTCCATGTGCAGCAATCCCAGGAATCCGCATCTGAATCCGAATCCCAATGCTATCGACGACTCTGGCTGGAATGTCAGCGAGGCATCGTTGAGCTGCAGTTTCTCGAGCGAAGCCCTAAGGTTCTCATATTCCGACGGGTCGATAGGATAAACACCGGCAAACACCATAGGTTTCACCTCCTGGAATCCCTCGATGGCCTTGTCGCACGGGCGTGCCACATGAGTGATGGTGTCGCCCACCTTCACCTCCTTAGAATCCTTGATGCCGCTGATGATATATCCCACGTCGCCTGTTGACAGTTCCTTGCGTGGTATCATGTCCATCTTGAGCACTCCGATTTCGTCGGCCACATATTCCATTCCCGTATTGAAGAACTTCACCTTGTCGCCCTGACGAATACTGCCGTTCTCTATCTTAAAGTAGGCAATGATGCCACGGAACGAGTTGAACACCGAGTCGAAGATGAGTGCCTGCAACGGGGCTTCCTTACTGCCCTCGGGATGGGGTATGCGGTCAACCACGGCGTTGAGTATTTCCTCAACTCCCTCTCCAGTCTTTCCGCTTGCGCGGATGATGTCCTCGGGTGCGCAACCTATCAAATCCACAATCTCGTCTTCCACCTCGTCGGGCATTGCACTCGGCATGTCAATCTTGTTGATTACGGGGATAATCTCAAGATTATGGTCGATTGCCATGTAAAGATTGGATATGGTCTGTGCCTGCACTCCCTGGGTGGCATCCACGATGAGCAATGCCCCCTCGCAGGCAGCAATGCTTCGCGACACCTCGTACGAGAAATCCACGTGTCCCGGAGTGTCGATCAAGTTAAGAATATATTTCTCCCCATTACGGGTGTATTCCATCTGAATGGCGTGACTCTTGATTGTGATACCTCTCTCTTTCTCAAGGTCCATGTCGTCGAGCATCTGCCCTTCGGTCACCTTGATGGTGTTGGTATATTCCAAAAGTCGGTCGGCAAGGGTTGACTTGCCATGGTCTATATGCGCTATTATGCAAAAATTTCTAGTCTTCTCCATTGATATATCTCAATTTTAAGTTGCAAATATACGGAAAAAGTACGATATAAGCAAATTTTTCACTTAAAAATTGATATAAAGCAATGATATTTTGGAGAAAATTATTGATTTAGGACAATTTTTTGTAACTTTGCAGCCAAAATGAATTAATTTATAAGATAAATAAGGTAATGAAGAAGTTATTAATTATCGCAACAATGGCGGCTCTTGTATGCACGTCGTGCCAGGAGTCATTGGAGGATAAGTGCGCCAAGGAGGCGGCGGAATTCACCAGTAAGAAATGCCCAAGCAGGATTGACGAGAATACCCAGATTGACAGTATGACATTCGACAAGTCAACCCACACCCTCGCCTATTGGTATCATCTGACGGGCAAGGCCGACAATCCCGAAATCTTCAAGCGTGTCAACCTGCGCAAGAGTCTCATTGAGCAAATCAAGAACTCAACATCGATGCAGGCCTACAAGGATGCTGGCTACTCCTTCAGATATGTATATAGGTCGCAGAAGGAAAACAAGGTGTATTTCGACGCCACTGTCACGAAAAAAGACTATAAATAAATTAGGAATGAAGAATTCCTCATTCCTCATTCCTAATTCCTCATTCTTATCACTCTTCCGGCTTCATGTTGGTATAGACGGTCTGCACGTCGTCAAACTCCTCGAGCTTCTCCACCATCTTGTTGATAGTGGCGCGTGCCTCGTCGTCAACCTCCTTGAGGTCGTTGGGGATATATGTAAACTCACCACCGACATCCTCATATCCGTCAGCCTCGAGCTTCTTCTGAATCTCATTGTAGCTTGTAGGCTCACCGTAGATGGTGATTGTGGTCTCGTCCTTGTCCTCGTCGTATTCTTCGTCATACTCCTCCTCTACTCCGAAGTCAATCATCTCGAGGATGAAGTCGTCCATGTCAACGTCGGCCTTCTTCTTGAAGGTGAACACACACTTGTGGTCGAAGAGGAACGACAGAGAACCGGTGGTTCCCATGTTTCCGCTAAACTTGTTGAACACGCTGCGCACGTCGGCTACGGTACGGGTGGTGTTGTCGGTGAGGGTGTCCACAAACACAGCCACTCCATGAGGTCCATATCCCTCGTAGGTAACGTTCTTATATTCACTCTGGTCCTTACCCATAGCGTTCTTGATGGCACGCTCGATATTGTCCTTCGGCATGTTTTCACGCTTGCACACTGCGATGATTGAGCGCAGCGAGGGGTTGTTCTCGGGCTCTGGTCCGCCCTGCTTAACGGCGATGGCAATCTGCTTGCCCAGTCGTGTAAATGTCTTGGCCATATGGCCCCATCTCTTCAGCTTTGCAGCTTTACGATATTCAAATGCTCTTCCCATTGTATCTAATTTCTAATTAATTCCTAATCCCTAATTAATTCCTAATTCCTAATTCCTAATTTATCTAAGTTCGCAATTAAGCTTGCTCTTGAGGTTGGCAATGAGCTTGTTCATCACAGCCTCAATCTGCTTGTCGCCCATGGTCTTCTGCTCGTCCTGCAAGATGAAGTTCACGGCATAGCTCTTCTTGCCATCTGGCAGGTTCTTACCCTCATACACGTCAAATAGTTCCACTTTCTTCAGCAACTTCTTCTCTGTCTGCAGGGCTATCTGCTCAATCTGTGCAAACTCCACGCTCTTGTCAACGAGCAAGGCGAGGTCGCGGCTCACTGCGGGATACTTGCTTATCTCAGTGTAAAGCACCTCGTTCTTCTTGGTAGCCTTCATCAGGGCTGTCCAGTTGAGTTCGGCATAATACACAGGATTGTCGATATCGGCAGCCTTCAGTGTTTTCTTCGACAGGATACCCATCTCTCCGAGCTTCTTTCCACCACGGTTCTCGATAGTGATACCGGCGGCAAACACGTCGTTGTCGCTCTTCTTTCTCACCACAGCACCTGCGGGCAATCCGATGCGGCGAAGCACATTCTCCACGTATGCCACAAGTTCATAGTATGAGGAATCCTCGTTGGGGTGCGCCCAACTGCCTTCCACTCTCTTTCCAGTCACCCACAATCCCAGGTGATACTGCTCGCGATAAGCCAGCATCGGATTGTCGTTGTTCTTCTTCTCGGGGTCGAAGTGATATACATTACCGAATTCAAAGAATCTCAGGTTCTGGTTTCTGCGCTTTGCATTGTGCTCGATACTCTCAAGTCCGCCGAAGAGCAATGTCTGGCGCATCACGCTCAGGTCGCTGCTCAGCGGGTTCATTATCTTCACACAGTTCTCCTGAGGCCAGGCGTTGTGATTCTCATAATATGCGCCCTTGGTCAGCGAGTTGTTGAGTATCTCGTTGAATCCCTCGCCCACGAGCTGCTCGCCCACGAGGTTGTGCAACTTATGCTTGCGGTCTTCCTCACCCTTGATAACAAGACTTCCCTTGAGCTGAGTGGGGATTTCCACATTATTATATCCGTATATGCGCAGGATGTCCTCCACAACGTCGCATGCTCGTTGCACGTCAACACGATATGCGGGCACGTCGATGTTGATACCCTCGGCATCCTCTGCGGTGATCTTCATCTCCAAACTGTTGCATATCGCCTTTATTGTCTCGGCAGGTATCTCCTTGCCAATCAGCGAATTGACAAAAGAATAATCGAGTCTCACCTTGGCATCCTCTATTGGGTTTGGATACACATCCTTTATCTCCATCGACACCTTGCCACCGGCAAGTTCACGGCATAGGATGGCAGCCTGCTTGAGGGCGTAGATAGTTCCGTTGGGATCAACGCCACGCTCGAAGCGGAACGACGAGTCGGTGCTCAACTGATGATGGCGCGCACTCTTTCTTATCCATGTGGGATGGAAGTAGGCGCTCTCGAGCACCACGTTGGTGGTGTTGTCGTATGTACCGCTTCCCTTGCCGCCAAAGATACCGGCAATACACATAGGCTCCTCGGCATTGCAGATGCTCAGGTCGTGAAGTCCGAGTGTATGCTCCTCACCGTCGAGGGTGACAAACTTCGTGCCCTCGGGCTGTGTGCGCACAACAATCTGATGTCCCGTCACCTTGTCTGCGTCGAAGCAGTGCATAGGCTGACCATAGGCCATCATTATATAATTGGTGATATCCACGATATTGTTGATTGGGCGAAGTCCGATAATCTTCAACTTGTTCTGAAGCCATTCCGGACTCTCCTTCACCTCGCATCCTGTCACACTCACACAAGCATAACGCTTGCAAGCCTCGGTGTTCTCGATAGTCACCTCTATGGGCAGGTCGTTATTGTCAACCACAAAAGCGCTGCAATCGGGGCGGTGCAGCCTTGTCTGCCTGCCGTTAGCCACAAGCCATGCATACAGGTCGCGGGCCACACCCCAGTGCGACAAAGCGTCCGAGCGGTTGGCAGTGATGTCAATCTCGATGAGCCAGTCACTCTCGAGGTTGTAGTATTCAGCTGCAGGCTGCCCCACCCTTGCGTCGTCGGGCAGCACGATGATACCGGCATGGTCGGTTCCGATTCCGATCTCGTCCTCTGCACATATCATTCCGCAGCTCTCCACTCCACGCAGTTTTGATTTCTTGATAACAAACTCCTTGTCGCCGTCGTAGAGCACGCAGCCCAAGTCGGCAACAATCACCTTCTGTCCTGCTGCCACATTGGGAGCTCCACATACAATCTGCGAGGGAGTCTCGCGTCCGAGGTCAACAGTAGTCACATGCAGATGGTCGCTGTTGGGATGTACCTCGCATGTGAGCACCTTGCCCACATACAATCCCTTGAGGCCACCCTTCACGGTCT
>CALZMK010000100.1 GCA_945788545.1 uncultured Prevotella sp. | reverse complement strand
CGTTGTGGCGCGTCTTGCACGGGATGGCAAGTTCGAGTGCCTGTATCTCAAGGTCTTTCATGAAGGCCTGAACGCGGTCGGGGATGGTGCCGAAGTAGTGGTCGTCCATCTGCTGGTTCTTGGCACTCTCGTGGCCCATCAGAGTGCGACCCGTGAGCATGAGGTCGGGGCGGGCAGAGTAGAGTCCCTCATCCACGAGGAAATACTCCTGTTCCCATCCCAGGTTACACGTCACCTTTGTCACATTGTCATAGAAGAGTTGGCACACGTCGGTGGCGGCGCGATCCACGGCATGAAGGGCGCGGAGCAGCGGGGCCTTGTAGTCGAGGGCCTCACCGGTGTAGGAGATGAAGATGGTGGGGATGCAGAGCGTATCGTCGATGATGAACACGGGCGACGTGGGGTCCCACGCCGAATATCCGCGGGCCTCGAAGGTGTTGCGTATGCCGCCGTTGGGGAACGACGAGGCGTCGGGCTCTTGCTGCACAAGCAGTTTGCCGCTGAAGTTCTCCACCATACCGCCCTTGCCGTCGTGCTCCACGAAGGCGTCGTGCTTCTCGGCAGTGCCCTCGGTGAGGGGTTGAAACCAGTGGGTGTAGTGGGTGACGCCATGTTCTATGGCCCATTGCTTCATACCCTCTGCCACTGCGTCGGCAATGGAGCGGTCGAGTCGGGCTCCGTTGTCGATGACATCGATGAGTTTCTCATACACGTCGGCTGGCAGATACTTATACATCTTCTGGCGTGTGAAGACGTATTTGCCGAAGTATTCCGACGGTCTTTCTTTTGGGGTGGGGACATCTATTGCCCTTTTCTTGAAGGCTTCCTCCACCACTTGGAATCTTAAGTTCTCAGACATTTCCTATTTCTCTTTTTTGTTGTTTGAAGTTTGCTCGAAAAAAAATCAGTCGATGAATCGTCGGGTGATACCGCTGTATTCCTCTATGCGACGATCGCGAAGGAAGGGCCACCATCGGCGCACATCCTCGCTGTGGTCGAGGTCAACGCCCACGATGACGCTTTCCTCTTCCTCGTTTGAGGCCTCGTAGTAGATCTCGCCTTGTGGACCGGCGACAAACGAGGTGCCCCAGAACTGTATGCCCTTGGTGCGGCCCGAGGGGTCGGGTTCATATCCCACACGATTGACTGCCACCACGGGCAGCCCGTTTGCCACGGCATGTCCTCGCTGCACTGTCTGCCATGCCCTGCGCTGGCGCTCCTGTTCCTGTTCGCTGTCGCTCGACTCATATCCGATGGCAGTGGGATAGATGAGCAGTTCGGCACCCTGGAGAGCCATCAGTCGGGCGGCTTCGGGATACCACTGGTCCCAGCACACCATCACGCCGAGTCGGCCCACTGAGGTGTCGATGGGATGGAAACCGAGGTCGCCGGGGGTGAAGTAGAACTTCTCGTAGTAGGCGGGGTCGTCGGGGATGTGCATCTTGCGGTATTTGCCGGCGATGCTTCCGTCTTTCTCTATCACCACGGCAGTGTTGTGATAGAGTCCGGCGGCACGACGCTCGAAGAGCGATGTCACTATCACCACTCCGCACTGCTTGGCTATCTCGCCGAACATCTGGGTGGATGGGCCGGGGATGGGCTCTGCGAGTTCGAAGTTATCCACGTTCTCCTCCTGACAGAAGTAGAGGGAGTTGTGAAGTTCTTGGAGCACAACGAGTTGTGCCCCACGTTTGGCGAGGTCGGCTATGCCTTCTGCCAATCTCAGAATGTTTGTCCTCCTGTCGGCTACATTGTGCTGCTGGAGGAATCCTATTTTTATCTTTCTCATATTTCTTTCTTTTTTTATTTTGGCACGGATTATAAGATTTTTTCTTTTAGGCACGGAAAACACGGATTTACACGGATTTTCTCGATGCATTCCGAAACATTAATTTTTTTTCTTTAATTTCGCGCAGTGACAACCGCGTAGCTCCGTGTTAATCCGTGTTTTCCGTGCCAAAATTACTCAGTGGTCTTCGCCTTCACCACGACTCCCGCGGGAAACTGCATCGTGCAGCAGTGGAGCGAGCCATGCTGGATGATGATAGGGCGGCAGTCGATGCCGATTATCTCGCGGTCGGGGAATGCGTCGGCGATAACAGCCGCTGCCTCGGCGTCGAGGTCGGGTTGGGCATATGTGGGATAGAGCACTGCTCCGTTGATGACGAGGAAATTGGCGTAGGTGGCAGGCAGGCGCTCGGCATCCTCAGTGGGACTGTCGAGGAATTGCTCGCCGTCGTAGTATATCGGACGGGGCGAGGGTAGGCGCAGAAGGCGATAGCCTCTGCCGCTCTTGGTCTGAAGCATGCGCAGGTCTTCCTCCATCTTCTGCAAGGGGATGTATTGCTCGTCGTTTTCGTCGTCGCATCCCATATATAATAAGGTGTCGGCGGGAGCCACGCGCACGAGGGTGTCGATATGTCCGTCGGTGTCGTCGCCCACAAGGTCGCCATGGTCTATCCACAGGATGCGGTCGGCACAGAGGCGCTTCTTCAACTCTGCCTCAATCTCGTCTTGAGTGAGGGGCTGGTTGCGGTTGGGAGCCATCAGGCATCCTGTTGTGGTGAACATCGTGCCCTCGCCGTCGCTCTCTATCGAACCGCCTTCGAGCACGAAATCGTTGCAGTCGGCATATTCGCCATTCACCACGCCTGCATCAAACAGGGTGCGGTTGATACGGTTGTCGAGAGATGCCTCGAATTTCTTTCCCCATCCATTAAACTGGAAGTCGAGCAGACGATGTCCAGTGAACGGACTCTTTGGCTCGCGATCTACAAGGGTGATGAATCCGTGGTCGCGCGCCCAGGTGTCGTTGGTGTCACATTTCACATATGTAATACGTGGAGAGTGGGGCAGAAGTTGCCGCACCTTGTTGGGTTCGGGAGTGACAATGATGAGTCGCTCGCGCTTGACAATCTCGGTTGCCATCCTGACGTATGTATCCGTGATTTGCGGTAGGATTGGTTGCCAATCCGTGTTGGAGTGAGGCCATGTTAGCATCACTGCACTTTGGGGTGCCCATTCGGCTGGAAGCACCTTCATGCAAGTATCCTGTCGTTCCATATCCTTACTATTATATTAAATAATGGTGCAAAATTACATATTTTTTTCCATTTTCGTGCACTTTCATCCCAAATTGTTTGCATAAATGGAATTAAAAGGTTAAATTTGCGCCTCGAAACATATAAAAAACGAAAAAAAGATGTTGGAAATAAAGAATGTTAAGATAAAAATGGGCGAACAGGTTCTGCTCGGCGGACTATCGTTTAGTGCTGACGACGGAGAGGTGGTGTGCATCACGGGAGAGTCGGGATGCGGCAAGACTTCGCTCCTCAGGGCAATCCTCGGATTCATCCCTCTGCACGAGGGGCATATAAGTATCGACGGCGAGTTGCTCACTCCTGCCGCGGCGGGGGAATTCCGCAAGTATATGGCTTATGTGCCGCAGGACCTCGCAATGCCTATGGAGACGGTGGGAGAGATGGTGAAGATGCCGTTTGCTCTCAAGGCGAATATCTCGACTCCATTCTCAAAGGCTCGTCTGATGGAGGAGTGGCAGAAACTCGACCTCGCTCCCGAACTCTACGACAAGAAGGTGAGCGAACTGAGTGGAGGGCAACGTCAGAGAATCTTCATATCAACCCTCGGACTTCTGCAAAAGTCGATAGTGCTTGCCGACGAACCGACTTCGGCTCTCGACGCCCACACCACGGCTCTCGTGCTCAACTATCTTAAGGTGCTTGCCGCAAAGGGCGCAACGGTGATAACTGTGAGTCACGACCCTACTTTCGCCAGTGCGTGCGACAAGAAAATAACCACTGCGTAGCCTCTGGGAGCGTGGGCGTCAACTTTAATTTTTTAATTCTTTAATTTTTTAATTCTTCCAAGAAGACAATGGACATTTCATGGTTCAGTATGGCAGTGGGCCTGCTGCTGATGGGTATTCCCCTTTATATATTCTGGCGCTTCGGCGTGAAACTCGTCAATTCGACAGTAGTGGCAACGGTGAGAATGGTGGTGCAACTGTTCCTCATCGGACTTTATCTCAAGTATCTGTTTATATGGAACAGTGCGTGGATTAACCTCCTGTGGGTAGCGGTGATGGTTGGTGTGGCTTCGTTTACTGCCACCAATCGCACTCATCTCAAGAAATCGCTCTTCCTCATGCCAGTGTCAGCGGGATTCTTCGCCTCGGCACTTGTAGTGGGAATGTATTTCCTCGTGTTCGTACTCCGACTTGGGCATCCTTTCGACGCGCGCTATTTCATTCCCATCATGGGTATTCTGATGGGCAATATGCTCAGTGTGGCGGTGATTGCCCTCAACAGTTATTACGACGGATTGCAGCGCGAGCACCAGCTCTATCAGTATCTCCTTGGCAACGGAGCCTCTCATCTCGAAGCCATCACTCCCTTTGTGCGCAAGGCTGTGGAGAAGGCTTTCGCCCCGTGTGTGGCAAATATGGCGGTGATGGGACTTGTGTCGCTCCCAGGCACGATGATAGGTCAGTTGCTTGGAGGTTCGCTCCCAGGTGTTGCCATCAAGTATCAGATTATGATTATCATCATCACCTTTGCCGCCTCGATGCTCTCGCTCGGCATCACCCTCTATCTCGCCGACCGCCGCTCATTTGACAAATACGGCAGTCTGCGCAATATCTTCGCAAGACGAGAAAAGGCCCACACCAACAGATGCCAACGAGCGGCAAATTGACCAATGTCAACAACAGGGGAGAATGAATGACGAATGTCAACAAATGGGCATTTGGGAGGAAAAAGAGGAGGAAAAGTATTGCGGGATTGGAAAAATAGTCGTACCTTTGCACTCGAAAAGAGCGATGACACCGTCAAAAGACAAAAAGACATCAGGATAACACAAGTGATTAATTAGAAGAGGGCGAATAAAGGAACGCCCAGAAGTGATTAGAAAAAGATTGTTTAATTAAAGATTGAAAGGGTAACATTATGAGACGTATGATTAACAAAATCACAGACAGCAAGAAGTTTAACAAGTATTGCGTTAACGTACTGAAAATGTACAACTATGGTAGAGTAAACTTGCCGGTATAATAGTTCGGCAGAGAGTATAAAAACATAAGAGAGAGAGACTGGATGATGGCTCAAAAGCCTCATTCGGTCTTTCTTTTTGCGCTTTTTCGGGAGTTTTCTTGCATATCTCGGAAAAAACTCGTAATTTTGCAGAAATCAAATTTAATTTGGATGAAAAGTAAGATATTTGTATATGGATTTGCTGCCATGTGTATTGTGGCAGCTGTGGCTGTGCAGAAGATGTCGGCAGACAAGGGACAGGCTGCGGATATTGAGAATGTTGCGGTTGAGACAAAAAGCGAGAGAAACCCAAAAGCAGTAGGCAATTCTGATGTTGAGATATTGGCACAATGCGCTGACAATAAAGGAGAAATATTGCTGACGAGGGAGGGGTATGTGACATCATACAACATCGCAAACAAGCAGCCTAATTGGGTGGGATGGCAACTGACCGCAGATCATGTCACTGGTCCCTATCTTAGGAAGGGAATAAAGTTTCATGAGGACGAGGAAGTGCCCGAGCCACGAGCCACGGATGCCGACTATCGCAGTTCGGGATACGATCGCGGACACATGTGTCCATCGGGCGATAACAAGTGGAGCCAGCTGGCGCAGGAGCAGTCGTTTCTGTTTACGAACATTTGTCCGCAAATCCATGGGCTGAATGCCGGCGACTGGAACGAAATGGAGCAGCAATGCCGCAAGTGGGCCGAGAAGGAAGGCGAGATATACATCGTATGCGGTCCGATATTCTATGGCAGTGCCAAGCACAAGAGGATAGGCAAGGGCAAGATACCAGTGCCGGAGGCATTCTTCAAGGTGGTGCTCTCGATGAAAGGCACTCCCAAAGCCATCGGTTTTATATACAAGAACCAGTCGGGAAACCGTCCCAAGGGCGACTATGTAAATACCGTAGATCAGGTGGAGCGCATCACGGGAATAGATTTCTTCCCGTCGCTGCCCGATGACGTGGAAAACAAGATTGAGGCTGAGGCAAATATCTCAGACTGGGGAATTTGATTGCAAAAAATATAAAATAACATAAAAAAGAGACTCATTTTTTGGAGTTTTCATAAGAAAAGTGTAACTTTGCAGCGTGAAAATAAAGGAAGTGTT
>CALZMK010000099.1 GCA_945788545.1 uncultured Prevotella sp. | reverse complement strand
GCAACGTGCTTGCCCCACTTGGGCACGCTGCTTGCCCCACTTGGGCAGAAAATGCACCAGACGGCTGCCCAATTAGTTAATGTTGTAATATCCATATTCCTGTTTTCTGGATTCTGCCAACACATGCAATTCCTGCCATCTGAATTCCTGCCATCTGATACTTCCTCTCATCAGCAAACCATCCAGACAATTGCCTGACAGTTGTCTGACAGCCAACTGCCTGAATATCAAAGCACTACATGAAAAAACCAGACAATCTGACAGTTTTGACGATTTTTTAGTGAAATAGCAATTCTATAGTCACCATCATTGCTCCCTGTCTCTCCGTCAGGGATAGTGTCATCAATTTCAAGTCAGGAGACACAGTAACAAGACCACTAAAGAGCAGTGTACTAAAAGCTGTAAATCCTTGTTTTAAGGACAAAAGTTTGGAAGTTTGGAAAATATGACGTAATTTTACAATATCAAAGGGTTAATACCGATGAAATCGGCATTTTTTGTAGTTTTTCGCCTTGTTGCGCTACCAAGACAATGCACAAAGCGGAGAATTGCCATGAGATTGAAACGAAGGCGGAAATGGGAAACGCCACAGAATCCGCATGGCAGAATCCATGTTCCAAAGGAACGAAATACGGAATAAACAATAAAAACAACAAAATATACAACAAAATGGGAAAGATTATACTCACTGGCGACCGTCCGACGGGACGCCTACACTTAGGTCATTACGTGGGATCGCTGCGCCGCCGCGTGGAACTGCAAAACGAGGGTGATTTCGACAAAATGTTCGTTTTCATCGCAGATGTGCAGGCTCTCACTGATAATGCTGACAATCCAGAAAAGGTCAGACAGAACATCATCGAAGTGGCTCTCGACTATCTCTCTGCAGGTCTCGACCCGGAGAAAGTGACGCTCTTCGTACAGTCTATGATTCCGGAGCTCGCCGAACTGACGGTATACTTCATGAACCTCGTCACCGTGTCGCGCCTGCAGCGAAATCCTACGGTGAAAACGGAGATTCAGATGAGAAACTTCGAAACGAGCATCCCTGTAGGCTTCTTCACATACCCTATTTCTCAGGCTGCCGACATCACGGCTTTCAAGGCTACCACCGTGCCGGCCGGAGAGGACCAGGAGCCGATGCTGGAGCAGACCCGCGAAATAGTGAAGCGCTTCAACTATATCTATGGCGACGTGCTCGTGGAACCGAAAATCATGCTGCCTACCAATCAGGTGTGCTGCCGACTGCCGGGAACCGACGGTAAGGCGAAGATGAGCAAGAGCCTCGGAAACTGCATATATTTGTCGGATTCATCGAAGGAAATGCAGCAGAAAGTGAAAGGAATGTACACCGATCCGGGCCACTTGCGCGTGGAAGACCCGGGTAAGGTGGAGGGCAACACCGTGTTCACATATCTCGACGCATTCTCTACAGAGGACGACTTCGCTGAGTTCTGGCCAGAGTATAAAAATCTCGATGAACTGAAGGACCACTACCAGCGTGGCGGTCTGGGCGACATGAAATGCAAGAAGTTCCTCATCAAGGTGCTCGACAAGCGCCTTGAACCTATCCGCCAGCGCCGCCATGAGTTTGAGCAGGACATCCCTGAGGTTTACAACATCCTGAAGAAGGGCAGCGAGGCAGCACGCGAAGTGGCAGCAAAGACTCTCGACGAGGTTCGCGAGGCTATGAAGATAAACTATTTCAACGACGCAGCCCTCATCCAGCAGCAGGCTGAGATGTATAGAAATAAATAATTGCGGACCGAGAGGCTAAGGAGCAATCATCGGAACGCAATCCTGACAAAAAAAAAGACACCACGATACTCCCCATATTGCGCTTCATGCCGTATGGGGAGTTTTTACATATAATAAAAGGTTATCAATTTGACACTTTAAAAGAAAGATTTTAATCGTATTGCCAATTTTTATCTAATATTTTTTGAATTTTATTTGTACATCTCAAAAAATATCTCGACTTTTGCAAGCGGAACGTTATTCAAGAAGCAAAATTGCAATGAGGAAAGATGAAAAAACAGTACAAATTGCAAGAAAGGAAACGTTAGAGAGAAACATACAACAACTGATTAAATTATCAACTAAATAAATTTAAGCTTATGAGAATATTTACTTTACTTTCGTTCGCGGCCATCTTCGCTGCACAATCTGCAAATGCACAGAACCCTGTACAGAACCAGCGCATCTCACTTGAGAGTGTATCAGGTGTTTACGCTCCAGCACAGAGCCCGGTAGCCAAGAAGGCGGTTTCTGACATCATGCGCCCTGCTAAGGAGCAGATCTTCTACAGAAACGACAAAGACGACGGATGGGCAGAAGAGGCAGCCGAGGAGTACACTTACACCTACGACGAGAAGGGCCGCGTGAAGACAAAGCTCAGCTACGACCCTAAGGCTGAGGTTGCAAACCAGAAATATTCGCGCTACACATACGAGTATGACGAGGACGGAAACGAGACGCTCGTACTCTTTGAATACAGCGGCGACAAAGAGACATGGAAGGGCGACTGGAAAATCGAGAAGACTTGGGACAACGTGGTGAAGGGTCTACAGACTGGTGCCATGATGTATGAATACAGCGTCGTGACAAAGCAGCTCACCAAGATGTCTCCAGAGAACTGCTTCCGCACAGAGATTACCCGCGACGACAAGGGCCGCGTGACTCTGTATGTGAACTACAGATACAATGACATGAAGAAGGAGTATATCAACCAGCGTATCACTCCTACATACGACGAGGCTACCGGCCATCCTTCATCAGTGGTGATGGAGGACCAGATATGGGACAATGACGCACAGGCAAACGTATTGGGCGAGATTAGGAGATTCCATAACTTGAAATGGCAAGAGTGTGACGACCAGTTCGTGAACATAAACGACAACTTCCGTATGGGCAATTGCCGCGCTACTGAATACAGATTCAATTATCGCGGTGTGGACTACGGTGACTATGTAATTACATACGGTGAGAAGTATCCTGAGTATGTAGCTAATTATACATACCTCGACGGATCTGGCAGTGACGTCATGACAAACAAGCTAATTGACGATAACGGTTCTTACTACTACTATGACGAAAGCTGGTGGGATAAGAACGGCGACGGAGAGAAAGGCGCAGATGAGATTTCATTGAGCAAGTATGTTTACTACTACAATGAAAAAGGCGTGAAGTGTGGCGATGAGCAGTGGGGATGCGGATACGGCTCTCCAATCGAACTCTACTATGCCCACAAGGACGTTTACACATACGATGCTGCCTATGACTACCAGACAGAGATCGTGGCTTACTCATTCGATTTCTTCAACAAGGTTCTCGAGGACGGCACTGTAAACTACACTCCACACCAGCGCACTGTTTACTCAGACTTCACAAAGGTTGGCGAAGTTGACGCTATCGACACAGTGAAGGCTAACGCTGAAGGCTTCACCACATACTCTCTCTTCGACCTGCAGGGACGCTGCGTAGAGAAGGGCGCTATGAACAACAACATCGGTAGCGGCAAGCACGGCGTATTCATCCTCCAGATGAGCAACGGCTCTGAGACAAAGAGCGTACGCATAGCAAGATAATGACATAGACCAGACTAACATCCAATACAATCCCCGTGGCATCGAAAGACGCCACGGGGATTATTCATTTCTACAGCCGATAACGCCCACTTTGCAAACCCGTCTTGACAAAGTCAGCACTATGGATTGACAAACCTCACTAAATAGTGTGAATGACATAAAATATTTACATAAGGGTACGGGGTATATCAGATTTTCTTTGTAATTTTGCCACGTAAAAAGAGCCATACCGTTATCGTGGCAGCTCCAGAGCGAGCCATGTTTGCCAACCACGGAAACGGAAACGGCATGACAAGACTCGAAACGGTATTAGCTACAAGCCGGCAGACGGCATCATCGACAGATCGGGAAACGACAACAACGACAAATCGAAAACTGCATTATCGATAATCGAGAAGGTATTAGTGAGACACAATACATTATAATATTATAATAACATTATGATTTATTCAACAGAAGTAAAGAACATGTGCGTTGTGGCCAAAGGCCCAAACCACGGACCAGCTCCTATCCCAGAGGAAGGAAAATGGGTTTATGCTAAAGAAATCAAAGACATCTCCGGCTACACACACGGTGTGGGTTGGTGTGCTCCTCAGCAGGGCGCCTGCAAGCTGTCTCTCAACGTTAAGGACGGCGTTATCCAGGAGGCTCTCGTTGAGACTATCGGTTGCACGGGTATGACCCACTCTGCTGCCATGGCATCAGAAATCCTGCCAGGCAAGACAATCCTCGAGGCTCTCAACACAGACCTCGTTTGCGACGCCATCAACACTGCCATGCGCGAACTCTTCCTGCAGATCGTTTACGGACGCACACAGAGTGCATTCTCTGAGGGTGGTCTGACAATCGGTGCCGGTCTTGAGGACCTCGGCAAGGGACTCCGCTCACAGACTGGTACTCTCTACGGTACTGTTGCCAAGGGCACACGCTACCTCGAGCTCACCGAGGGATATATCACACGCCAGTTCCTCGACAAGGACAACCAGGTTTGCGGTTACGAGTATGTACACCTGGGCAAGATGATGGAGGCCATCAAGAACGGTATGGACGCCAACGAGGCAGTGAAGAAGTTCACAGGCTCTTACGGACGCACCACCGCCGAGCAGGGAGTTGTTAAAGCTATTGATCCACGTAAAGAATAATAAGGAGAAACAAAGACATGATTAGAAAAGTAAGTTACGAAAGTCAGGAGCGTCGCGAGGCGCAGGTTCTCGCTGCCCTCAACGCTGAGGGTATCAAGAGCGTAGAAGAGGCTAACGAGATTTGCGAGGCTGCAGGTGTTGATCCTTATCAGATGTGTGAGGACACTCAGCGTATCTGCTTCGAGAATGCAAAGTGGGCATACGTTTGCGGTGCTGCCATCGCCATCAAGCGCGGCTGCAAGACTGCTGCTGATTGTGCAGAGGCTATCGGCGTGGGTCTGCAGGCATTCTGCATCCCTGGTTCTGTTGCCGACGACCGTAAGGTTGGTCTTGGCCACGGTAACCTCGCTGCACGTCTGCTCCGCGAGGAGACACAGTGTTTCGCATTCCTCGCCGGCCACGAGTCATTCGCTGCCGCTGAGGGTGCCATCAAGATTGCTGAGATGGCAAACAAGGTTCGCAAGAATCCTCTGCGCGTTATCCTCAACGGTCTCGGCAAGGACGCTGCCATGATCATCAGCCGTATCAACGGTTTCACATACGTACAGACAGAATTCGACTACTACACTGGCGAGCTGAAGGTCGTTAACCGCATCGCTTACTCTGACGGTCCACGTGCAAAGGTGAACTGCTACGGTGCAAACGACGTTCGCGAGGGTGTGGCTATCAACTGGAGCGAGGATGTAGACGTTTCCATCACCGGTAACTCTACAAACCCGACACGTTTCCAGCACCCGGTAGCCGGTACATACAAGAAGGAGCGTCTCGCTGCCGGCAAGCCTTACTTCTCAGTGGCTTCAGGTGGTGGTACCGGACGTACTCTTCACCCAGACAACATGGCTGCTGGTCCTGCTTCTTACGGTATGACCGACACCATGGGCCGTATGCACTCTGACGCTCAGTTCGCAGGTTCTTCTTCAGTTCCTGCCCACGTAGAGATGATGGGCTTCCTGGGTATGGGTAACAACCCGATGGTAGGTGCTACAGTGGCTATCGCCGTAGCTATCGACCTCGCCCTCAACAAGAAGTAATTATCTTGTTCATAAGATATTTACATAATATTATCCTCCATAATCCTTATAGCGATTATGGAGGATTTTTTTGTATCTGCAAACCTGTTGGATATTGGCTTTTCTGGTGAACTTGTGATCGGGGGGTATGCCATATTTCCCTTTATTTAACGTGGAGAATGGTGGATTTTCGGAGAATATATATATATTTGCATCAAGCGACATTATATTCTATATGGAGCAAGAATTGTAAATGACCTGATAGAAAAGCTAAGAAGAAAAGAATAACAATGGATAAAGGACAATTTCTATTATATCAGACTCCTGACGGTGATTCACAGATAGAGGTGAAGCTGCAAAACGATACTGTCTGGCTCTCACTTGACCAGATGGCAGAGTTGTTTCAGCGTAATAAGTCCACTATCTCACGACATATAAAGAATGTGTTGGAGGA
>CALZMK010000098.1 GCA_945788545.1 uncultured Prevotella sp. | reverse complement strand
CGGCATATATGGGACTCCAACTCCTCGAACGCGAGAAGACGGTGTACTATCAGCAGGTGGAAGAGGCAAGGAAGAAGGGTGACAAACGGGCACTCGAGGAACTGAGCCATTTCCAACCCGACTTTGTAGGTAAGGAATACCTGCTCCAGCGACAGTTGCAGGCAGAGGCACGAGGAGACATCATCGAGAAACTCAAAGTTGCGGGAGTGAAACCCACCGCTATGATGGATATCAGCGACGGACTCAGTAGCGAACTCCTCCATATCTGCCATCAGAGTCATGTGGGATGCCGCATCTTCGAGAAGAATATCCCCATCGACTATCAGACTGCGGTGATGGCAGAGGAACTCAACCTCAATGTCACCACTTGCGCCCTCAACGGCGGTGAGGACTATGAATTGCTCTTCACTGTGCCCATCGGCGATCATGAGAGAGTGAAAGACATCGAGGGAGTGCATCTCATCGGACATATCACCAAGGAAAGTCTGGGAAAAGTGCTCGTCACAAGAGACGACAACGAGTTTGAACTCGTGGCACAAGGATGGAATCCCTTGGCATAATCATATTGAACACGGAGACACTCTGTGACTCTGTGTCTCTGTGTTCAATGCAAATAATGTAAAAGTCTGTAAATATCAAGGCGAAAAAATACCACTATTCTAAATAGTTGTTAAAATATAGACATTTTAGAGCCAAAGATTTGGTAGATTGAAAAATAGTTAGTACCTTTGCACCCGCAAATGAGAAACAACGGTGCCATAGCTCAGTTGGTAGAGCAAAGGACTGAAAATCCTTGTGTCCCCGGTTCGATTCCTGGTGGCACCACTCATACAAAATAAGCTGCTCAATTTTTGAGCAGCTTTTTTGTATTTATACGCAAAAATACTATAAAATCCCTAATATTTTTGGTAAAAAGAAAAAATAATATTACCTTTGCCCAATAATTCATTTACTGAACAAGAGCAATGGGAATAATAATAGGAATTGACGTGGGCATAAGTACCACAAAAATCATAGGAATAAAGGATGGCGAGGTAGTGTCGCCAATACGTATCACGGCAATCGACCCTGTGACATCGCTCTACGGGGCGTTTGGCAAGTATCTGCATGACACGGGTATCAGTCTTACCGATATTGAGCATATCATGCTAACGGGTGTGGGCAGTGCTTATATCGACAAACCGGTGTATGGACTGCCGACAACCAAGGTGGAGGAGTTTCTTGCCGACGGACTTGGAGCGCGCCATGAGTCGGGCATGAATGACGCCATTGTGGTGAGCATGGGCACCGGCACGTCGTTTGTCAAGTGTGTGGGCGACGACATCTGCCATATCGGCGGTATTGGTGCGGGTGGCGGAACGTTGCAGGGCTTGTCGCGCCTACTGCTCAACACAGGCGACATCGACTATGTCTGCGACCTTGCCACCAAGGGTAATCTTGCCAACATCAACCTCCTCATCGGCGACATCAGTGCAAGTCCGCTCCCCGGACTGCCAATGGATGCCACAGCCTCACTCTTCGGTAAGGCCCAGAGTAACGCCCAACCCGAGGATGTGGCGCGTGGACTCATCTACATGGTGCTGCAGTCGATAGGCAGTGCAGCGGTATTGGCGGCGATAGGCAGCACTATCAAGGACTTTGTCTTGATAGGCAATCTCACCCTTTTGCCGGCATGCAAGGACATCTTCCCGGCAATAGGCAAACTCTATGGGGTGCGGTTCCACATACCGCAACATTCGGAGTTTTGCACTGCCATAGGTGCAGGATTAAATTATTATAATTAAGGAGTTAACTCCCCCAAAAATAAAAATAGAAAAATATGAAAAAGAACAGAATATGCGAATTGTTCGGTATTGAAAAACCGATAATACAGGGAGGAATGGTATGGTGTAGCGGTTGGCGCCTCGCCTCCGCAGTGAGCAACGCCGGCGGACTGGGATTGCTTGGAGCAGGATCAATGCATCCCGAAACCCTCGTCGAGCATATACACAAGATGAACGAGGCAACCTCCAAACCGTGGGGTATCAACGTACCTCTGATGTATCCCGAGATCGACCGTCTGATGGACATCATCATCGGTGAAGGAGTGAAAATAGTGTTCACTTCGGCTGGTAGTCCAAAGAAATTCACCGCCCGTCTTCATGAGGCAGGTATCAAGGTGGCGCACGTCGTGTCGAGCAGTCTTTTCGCGCGCAAATGCGAGGATGCCGGAGTAGATGCCATCGTGGCCGAGGGCTTTGAGGCGGGAGGACATAACGGACGCGAGGAGACAACTACATTCACCCTCATACCGCAAGTGAGGAAAGCCACCTCATTGCCTCTTATTGCCGCCGGAGGAATAGGCAGCGGCGAGGCTATCCTTGCCGCCGAGGCATTAGGAGCTGAGGGAGTGCAGATTGGTACGCTCTTCGCCTTGGCAGCCGAGAGTTCGGCAAGCGACGAGTTCAAGCGTCTCTGCACATCATTGAACGAGGGCGACACGATGTTATGCCTCAAGAAGATTTCTCCCACACGCCTTGTCAAGAACACACTATATAATAAGGTGGCGGAAGCCGAGGCAGCAGGAGCCGATGCCGATGCGTTGCGCGAGATAATAGGCAAGGCGGCATCGAAGCGCGGAATCTTCGAGGGCGACGTGGAAAACGGAGAGATAGAAATCGGACAGATAGCTTCGGCGATAAAGTCGATCGATACCGTTGCCGACATCTTTGCGCGTCTCGACAGGGAGTATAATAAAAGGATTGAAGAAATAAAAGGTTATTGTAATTCTGGAAGTTAAAGAAGTTAAGGAAGTTAAAGAAGTTAAAGACAATTGTTTCGTATGCAGTTTTCTGCGCACTGTGTCATCGTGAAGTTTTCTACGCACAATACTATTGTCTTTAACTTCCTTAACTTCTTTAACTTCCTTAACTTCCCCCCAAAAAAATATATTCATGAGAGGAAAGATTGACTGTTTTTTGGCTTGTGACGACTTCACGGTGCTCGAGCCGACAATAGCATACCTGCGCGACAGCAGGACAACACATCATATACACCTATTGGTAAGTGCCGATATGGCGGCAAAAGGTGGAATCCCCGAGGGTTGCGCCCTCATAGTGGTGGATTCGCTCACAAGCAGTAACACGATGATGAGCATTGCCGAGAACGTGGATTCCGACTATGCCCTGTTGCTCACCAAACCCACACCGCTCACCATCGGTATGTCGGCATTGGAGCGCCTGCTACGTGTGGCTGCGGATGCCGATGCTGCAATGTTATATAGCGACCACTATTCGATGGAGAACGGCGAGATGAAACAACATCCCACCATCGACTATCAGAAGGGCAGTATCCGCGACGACTTCGACTTCGGTTCGCTCGTCCTCATCAATGGCAGGTTGCTCAGGGAGTGGGCCGACAGTCAGACGGAGAGCGACGAACTCCAGCATGCCGGCTTCTACGACCTGCGCCTCTTTCTCAGTCGCAAGGGAGACATCCACCATCTCAACGAGTATCTATACACCGAGGAGGAACGCGACCTCAGGGCAAGCGGAGTGAAGCAGTTTGACTATGTCAATCCCGCCAACCGCAACGTGCAGATAGAGATGGAGCAGGTGGCTACACGCCATCTCGATGCCATCGGAGCACTTGTGGATACCAACTACTACCAGTATCCCGACTTCAACGAACAGGACTTCCCCGTTGAGGCCTCGGTGGTTATCCCCGTGAGAAATCGCGAGAAGACTATCCTCGATGCCGTGAGAAGTGCGTTGCAGCAGGAGACAACATTCGAATACAATGTCATTGTGGTGGATAATCACTCTACGGATGGAACTACGGAATTAATTAGGAATGAGGAATCTTCTCATCTTATTCATATTATTCCGGAGAGGAATGACCTGGGTATCGGCGGATGCTGGAATGTGGCAATCAACGACAAGAGATGCGGACGATTTGCAGTGCAACTCGACAGCGACGACCTCTATTCCTCGCCGCATACATTGCAGACTATCGTAGATGCCTTCAAGCAACAGAAGGCGGCAATGGTGATAGGCTCATATCGAATGTGCGACTTCGACCTTAACACCCTCCCTCCCGGACTCATCGCCCATAAGGAGTGGACGGATGAGAACGGACCGAACAACGCCCTGAGAATAAATGGATTGGGTGCTCCAAGAGCGTTCTTCACTCCCTTGCTCCGTCAGATACAATTCCCCAATACGAGCTATGGCGAGGATTATGCCCTCGGTCTTATCTTCTCGCGTCGCTATCGCATAGGCAGAATCTACGACGAACTCTATCTATGCCGCCGATGGGGCGGAAACAGTGACGCAGCATTGAGCATCGACAAGATCAATGCCAACAACCTGTATAAGGACCGCCTGCGCACACTCGAAATCTCCGCACGCCAACAGATGCAGAAGGGAAAGGCAGATATTATGATCGACAGTCCGCTGCTCCGCTATTTCAACCGCCAGTTGGAGACATGGGATGACGCCCGCCATCGCTACCAGCAGTTGCAGGGAGTGAAGACCCGCGAACTCCCCGGCGATGCCATCACCATCAATGTGCAGTGGAATCCCGCGAGAATAACCTCCACGGGAGCGAATATCGACAAGAAGGCTATCGCCAAACGTCCTTGCTTCCTATGTGAAGAGAATCGCCCCAAGGAGCAGACGAAGAAGATTATCGACGAGCATTTCGAGTTGCTCGTCAATCCATTCCCCATCTTGCCCACACATTTCACCATCCCCTCGCTGAGACACGAACCGCAACGTATCTTGGGCAATTATGGTGAGATGTTCAATCTGCTCGACGAATATCCCGAGATGATGGTGTTCTACAATGGGCCCAAATGCGGTGCCTCGGCTCCCGACCATGCCCATTTCCAGGCAGGCACAAGCGGTATGCTCCCCCTGCAGCGCAGTTGGCAGCGCCTCTCGCGCAATCTCACTCCCATCCTCGAATGTGAGGAAGGCGAGGGTATATGGAATATCATCGACTATCCCGTGGCAGCCCTGCTCATCAAGAGCAAATCCAAGCAGAGCGGTCAGCGTCTCTTTAATATAGTATATAACTCGCTGCCCCAGAACGAGGGCGACACCGAACCCATGATGAATGTGGTGAGTTGGCGTGTTGCCGATGATTATCTCACTGTGGTCTTCCCGCGCGAGAAGCATCGTCCCGATTGCTATTCGGCTGAGGGCGAGGCACAGTATCTCGTGAGTCCGGGAGCACTCGACATGGCGGGACTCATCATCACTCCGCGTCAGGAGGACTTCGAGCGCCTCACCGCCGACAAGGCAGAGGCAATACTGCGCGAGGTGGCACTCAGTGAGGATAAGATGAAGAGGGTGATAGAACTGATTGTGAAGCATAAGTCAGCTCCCCGCCGCAATGCCGAATACAAGGAAGAACCGATGGTGAAGGTGGGAATAGTGAGCGGACAGAAGATAACCTTCTTCCTCAATGCCCCATACACCGCCAAGGGCGAGACCCTTGAGGGCGAACAGACGGTGGAGTTCTCCGAGGGAGGTATCCTGTGGCGCGGCAATCAGTATCGCGAACTCACCTTCCGTCCCCACACCGAGGATGCCTCGTTCTCGCTCAACGACGTGACCATCGGCGTTAACTTCCACTGGGAACGCAAGCAGACGCAGGTGTTCAACGGACAGTTGCAACTCGTGGTGGAAGCCGACGAGATTACTGCCATCAACATCATCCACGTCGAGAAATATCTCAAGAGTGTGATATCGAGCGAGATGAGCGCCACGTCGAGTGTCGAACTGCTCAAGGCTCATGCCGTCATCTCGCGCTCATGGCTTTTGGCGCAGATGGAGAAGAGAGCCAAACTGAAAGATGGTGCCAACAGTTTCTTCTCGTTTATCAAGAAGGACGACGAGATAATCCGCTGGTACGACCGCGAGGACCACACGATATTCGATGTATGTGCCGACGATCACTGTCAGCGTTATCAGGGCATCACCAATGCCGGCAATGCCGCTGTCGAGGAGGCTGTGAATGCCACCCGCGGTCAGGTGCTCACAAGCGACGACGAGATATGCGACGCCCGATTCAGCAAGTGCTGCGGCGGTATCACCGAGGAATTCCAGTATTGTTGGGAAGACACTCCGAAACCGTATCTCGTGTCGGTGGTGGATAATGAGGAATTAGGAATTAGGAATGAGGAATTAGGAATTAGGAATTGCTGCGCAA